>JBFXHW010000329.1:0-3570 GCA_050176605.1 Sphingobium sp.
CCACCTGATGCGTCTGATGAAGGAGCGAGTTGCGCGGAAGGCCATCGCACGGCGCATCGTCGCCGCCTACCTGATCGGCTGGCCGGTCTCCACGACCGCCGATATTCCCGCGCTGGGCCTGCCCGCCTGCGGAGCGGCCGATCAGTCCGGCTGCATCCTGAGCTGGCAAAGCTTCGCCGAGCCCGCCGATCCTTCGCTCGTCGTTCAGGCCTATCGCCGCTATCCCGGCCTTAACGGCAAGGCGCGCGCGGATACTCCCATGCTGTGTATCAATCCCCTCACCGGGATGCCGGACATGGCGGCACCGGCGACGGCCAATCTGGGCACGCTGGCGCCCGGATCCAATGGCGAGAGCAATCCCGATCTTGTGAAAGGGGCGGTGGGCGCCCGCTGCGGTGAAGGCAGGGAGGCCGGTTTCCTGCTGATCGGTGCGCCGCCGCAGCTCGGCCCGTTCGTCCTGCCGGGCAACAATTATCATGTCTATGACTATGCGCTGTTTTGGGCCAATATCCGCCAGGACGCGGAAAGAAGGCTGACGACATTCCTGAAACAGCAATAATCACGACCGAGCGCGATGATTTCCGGAACGCCCTGCCAGAGGGCGGACGACTCGCGGGACTCGACGTCGGCACGAAGACGATCGGGCTCGCGCTGTGCGACGCAGGCTGGACGATCGCCAGTGCGGCGCAAACCCTGGCACGCGGCAAGTTCAGCAAGGACAGGGAAAAACTGGCGACCTTCTTCGCGGGGCAACAGGTGAAAGGTCTCGTCATCGGCCTTCCGTTCAATCTCGACGGGTCGGAAAGCCCGCGCAGCCAGGCCAGCCGCGCCTTCGCCCGCAATCTCGCCGATCTTGGTCTGCCGATCCTGCTTTGGGACGAACGCTGGTCGACACAGGCGGTCACGCGAATGATGATCGACGCGGACACCAGCCGCGCCCGGCGTGACGAGCTGGTCGACAAGCTGGCGGCGAGCTACATATTGCAGGGCGCGATTGACGCCCTGACTCACTGATTTCACGCTTTGACAAGTCGCCGCTCCCGGCCTAAGGCACCGGCACATGCCAAGCGACAACGACGTGCTTGACGGCTCCCCTCGCCCGGCCGTTACCGGGAACCGCGAGCTTTTCCCGCACCGGCACCTCCTTTCGATCGCGCAATTGAAGCCATGGGAAATCCGCTTTCTGCTCGACGAAGCCGAGCACTGGGTCGGCGTCAACCGCTCGGACGTCCGCAAGCATGACGACCGACTTGCCGGGCTTACCCAGATCAACGCCTTTTTCGAGAATTCGACGCGCACGCTGCTGTCGTTCGAGATTGCGGGCAAGCGTCTCGGCGCCGATGTCGTCAACATGCACGCTGCGCAGTCGAGCGTGAAGAAGGGCGAGACACTGATCGACACGGCGATGACGCTGAACGCCATGCGCGCCGATGTCATCGTCATCCGCCACGGCAGCTCCGGTGCGGTGCAACTTATCGCCGACAAGGTCGATTGCCCGGTGCTGAACGCCGGCGACGGCTGGCATGAACATCCGACGCAAGCCCTGCTCGATGCGCTGACGATCCGGCGTCGGCGCGGCTCTCTCGAGGGTCAGATTGTCACGATCTGCGGCGATGTCCTGCACAGCCGGGTCGCGCGGTCCAACATGCTCAGCCTGGCAGCGCTAGGCGCGCAGGTGAGGGTCGTCGGCCCGCCGACCCTCATCCCCGCCGATGTCGAATGCATGGGTGCAACACCGTTCACCGATTTCGATGCTGCGCTCGACGGTGCCGACGTGGTGATGATGCTGCGGCTCCAGAATGAGCGGATGGACGGCGCCTTCATTCCCTCGCCGCGCGAATATCACATGCTCTACGGCCTGACGCCGGAGCGGCTGGAGATGGCCAAGCCCGATGCGCTGGTCATGCATCCCGGTCCGATGAACCGGGGCGTGGAGATCACCAGCGGCGTGGCCGACGATCCCGACCGGTCGGCGATTACCGAACAGGTGGAGATGGGCGTCGCCGTTCGCATGGCCTGCCTCGACATCCTTACCCGCGCCGCAAGGGGGATCGAAGGATGGGCCTGACGGCGATCACAGGCGGCCTGCTGGCCGATCCGGCGCACGATGCGCCTTTGCGAGGCGCGTTGCTGGTGGAGGACGATGTCATCGTCGCGAGCGGCGACATCGATATTCCGGACGAGGCGGAATTAATCGATGCCTCCGGCCTGATGGTCGCGCCGGGGCTTGTGGACCTCGGCGTGTTCAAGACCGACAAACCGGCATTTCATTTCGGCGGGATCACCCGCGCCGCCCTGATGCCTGATCAGTCACTTCCACTCGATGACGTCGGCCTGATCCGTGAGGCAACGCGCATGGGCAAGCCCGATTTCTGGGTTCACCCGATCGCGGCGGCGACACGCGGCCTCGCGGGCAGGGAACTTGCCGAGGTCGGCATGATGCAGGCCGCGGGCGCTAAGGCGGTCGGAACAGGGCGCGGCTGGATCGCCGATTCCGGGGTGATGTACCGCGTGCTGGCCTATGCAAGCGGCCTCGGGTTGACCGTCATATCGCATGCAGAGGATGCGGGCCTGGCGGCGCGAGCCGTGGCGACCAGCGGCGAGACAGCGACACGGCTCGGTCTGGCCTCAGCGCCCGCCTGCGCCGAGGCGATGGCCATCGCCCGCGATACAGCGCTGGCGCGCGAGACGGGAGCCGCCATCCATTTCCGGCTTGTCACGACGAAAGCCGGATTCGATCTTGTCCGGGCCGCGAAGGCCGAAGGGCTCCGGATCACCTGCGGCATTTCGCCCTCGCACCTGTTCCTGTCCGATATTGCCGTGACCGATTATCGCACCTTCGCGCGCCTGTCGCCGCCGCTGCGCTCAGAACAGGACAGGCTGGCCGCCATCGACGCGGTGGCGGACGGCACGGTCGATGTCATCACGTCCAGCCACGATCCACGCGGACCGGAGGACAAGCGCCTGCCGTTCGCCGATGCGGCACCCGGCGTGGCGGGGGCCGAGACACTGCTCGCGCTGTCGCTCAATCTGGTGCGTGAGGAACGCATAGGCATAAACGCATTGATGCGACTGCTGGCTGCCAATCCCGCGCGCATATTGGGTGTGGACGCAGGCAGCTTCGCGTCGGGAAGCCCGGCCGACATCATCCTGGTCGATCCGGATGCGCCCTGGGTCGTCGACAGCGACAGGATGGCCGCAGCGGCGGGCAACACGCCGTTCGACAGGATGCCCGTCCAGGGTCGGGTGCGCCGCGTAATGAAGGGCGGAGTCTTCTACTGAAAAGAAAAGGGGAGCCGAAGCCCCCCTTCCGAAATCAGCGCATGGCGAGCAGCGACGGCTTCTTCGCCAGCGCCCAGCGAGAGGGCGCCGCCTCCGCGCCTCCCAGCCGCACAAAGCATGCGCCGCCGATTGCCTGGATCCTCTCACAAAGCTGCCGGGCGCCCGAACGGTCACCGAAACCGGCGATGGCAATCCGATGGAACTGACGTCCATCCACGACCGCCTGGCTGGGCACCATCGGGAATTCCGCCAGTTTGCTGTTGCGGCGGACATAATGGGTCCATGCCG
>JBFXHW010000330.1:0-3560 GCA_050176605.1 Sphingobium sp.
GCCGCCAGCACGCCCAGATCGTCGGCATCGCAGATTACGAGGGCGACGGAGAAGGGGAGCAACCCCGCCTCCACGGCGGCGACCAGTCGCCGCTCGCCGCGTACCAACAGCCTTCCCACGATATAGACATAGTTGGCGGAAAGGCCGGTCATGGCGGCAATTTCGTTGTCGGAATAGCCGCGCCCGCGCATCCCAAGGATATCTTGCAACAGGTCCACGGCCTGATGCTGACGGCGGGCGCAATTCTCGACGAGACTGGCGACGAAGCAATCTTCCTGATCGGCGGTCACGATTAGGGCGGGCACTTCAGCCTGACCGAGTTGCCGGAAGGCTTCAAGGCGACCCTGACCACAGACAAGATCGTAGAGCGGTCCGTCGTCTCCATGACGGCTAGTGACGGTTATCGGGCGCTTGAGGCCGACTTCGGCGATGTTATCGACGATGCCCTTGAAGACCTTCTTGTTGCGAAGGCGCGGATTGACGACGGTGATCCGGTCAATCGGGATCATCTCGACGCGCTGGGCGGGCAATGCCACAGCTATGCCGCCTGCCGGAATGGCACGCGCTGCGCCAAGGCGAACAAGCTGTCCAACGTGTCGAAACGGAAAGCGTCAAGCGACAAGCCATTATGATCGGCCAGCCGCAGAACGCCTTCGGCAAGAGTCATGCGCGGCAAAACATAGAAGTCGTGCGCAGTCTTGTTGTCCTCGTCCATCCTGACGCAGATCGTGAGGTCGGGTCGCAAACTCTCGTCGAGCCGGATTTTCCAGCGGCGGAAACCACCGCGCGTCAGCTTGCACCGGGCGATGACGATGGAAGCGGTGATCTCGTCGTTGATTGTCAGCGTGTCATCTTCCAGATTCTGAATCGCGCTGCCGCCAATGGCGCTTACGCCCTCAATCACGTCCCGGACAATCGACGGGTGCATCCGGCGCAAGGCGCGGTTGATCTCAATGTAGCGATAATCGTGGTCGGGAATGAAACCGACCAGCGAATAGGCGCGCAACAGGCTGCCAAAACGGGACTGATAGGCACTGCTGGACGGCCCATCCTCGAACTCGTCGATGATAAGGCCGGACAAGTATCCGTTCTTTTTCAGAATCTTCGACAGCATCGCCAGCAATTCATCGTCAGTCAGGCGCTTCGACCGCTCCTCAATGATGCGCCGGGCTTGGTCGAACAGCTCCTGCGACACGATGGCGGGAAACGCTTGGTCGTGCCTGATCCAGTCCGATGGATCATTGCGAACATGCCGGTTTTTCAGCTTGAAGGATGTGCGACCCCAGACGTTGTGACCGGCATATTTGTCGTTGATGAGGATTTGGTGCACCGCACCGCGTGTCCATTCACGCCCCAGGTCGGACATGATGCCCTACCCATTGAGCCACTCGGCAATCTGCCTTTCCGAATTGCTGTCCTCGACAAACAGACGATAAATCTCGCGGACGGTGGCGACTTCATCTTCTGGCCCATGCACCAGCACGACGCGATCCGTGGCGATGCTCTTGTGTTCGCCCCGATCAAGCACGCCCTTGTGCTGGCCGCGTTCATCGACAAGCATTCGACGAAATCCGAAACCGGGCGCGCCACCTTGCCGATAGCCAAGGCTGATGAGACGGCATTGGCCCGCGAACACCTTGACCGACAATTCGCGGCTATATTCCCCGGCCATCGCTCGCTTGACGGTCTTGATGATCGACGAACCGATGGTGCCGTCATTCTCGAATTGCTCGGCGATGTAATGAACGGTGATCCCGGCGCGTTTACAGCGCAATTCGTAATAGGCGGCTTCGTCGGGGTCTTGGAAACGGCCCCAGCGGCTCACATCATAAACAAGGATCGCCTCGAAATCGACGTTGCCGCCGTCAATATCGGCAAGAAGCTGTTGAAGGGAATCGCGCCCGCCAATCTGAAGGCCGCTTTTTCCTTCATCGGCATAAGTGCGGACAATCTCGAAGCCGCGCTTCTCGGCATAGGCGCGAATTGCTGTCGCCTGATTGTCAGTCGAATATTGCTGATGATCGGTGGACATACGGACATATTCAGCGGCCCGCTTTGGCGTCTGGCCGTCTGATTGAATATCGCCGGTTGTCCTCCATTCTATGACCATCGCGGTCGCGCCTTCATTTTGCCCAGTTATTTTCTCGCTGTCTGCTCGGGCCTCCCTAACAGCAAATGGGTGGCAACATGTTTCCAAAGAAGGGCAGTTCTTTTCCGGTCGGGCGCGATGCACTGACCGATTCCGAATTCGCGCAAGTGATCGCCTCGGCTTTGAAGATCGAGTTCGGATCGACACGCAACGGCGCGAAGATGATTATGAAGTGGACAGGTGTTAGCCAACGCACGGCAAAAAACTGGCTGAACGGCACCAACGCGCCGAACGGCGTGCATCTGATCCTATTGGCCCGAGAATCCAATGCGGTGCTGAAAGCCATAATGCTTTTGGCCGAAAGACCTGAAATGTCATTCGGGGCCAGCCTGCTATCGTTGAGGCGCCTGCTGGCGGAAACGATGGCCGCACTCGATCAGATGATATGATCTGACCAAACTTTTTGCCGTAGGCGGCGACCAAGGGGAGCAGCCCAAACAGGGGTTGGGTGGGCGGGTCAAATGAAGTGGCCGCCCGTTGGGGCGGCCTCTATCATTGGCAGTGCTATGCCGCCTGTGGCACTTCCTCCGAGTGTGCAAACTGGTGAAGATAGGCAACGGCGCGTTCGGCATGGGCTGCTGCCTGCACAATGGCGCGGGTATCGTTTTGCAGCACCTTTATCCAGCTCGCGATATAGCTGGCGTGATCCGGGCGCGGCTCGATGCAAAGCCCAAGGTCGGCAGCAAGAAATGCCGCGCCAAGTTCGGCACAAAGCTCCTCGCGAGCATACCCTTCATCGCCCCATTTCTCGCGGCCAAAGCTGCGATCAAGGCGGCTCTCGTGCCGAGTCCAATGCAAGGTTTCATGCCCCCTTGTGGCGTAATATCCGTGGGCGTCATGGAAGGCCGCAAAGGGCGGTAGCTGGATGCGGTCGGCTGACGGCATATAATATGCCTTGTCGCCGCCGTGGTTCACGGTCGCGGGGATGCTGGCAAAGAACGCCTCGGCGGCTGCAATGCGCTCCACTTCCGGCGCTGGTTCCGGCACGATATGAAATCGCTCGGGCAGGCCGTCGATCTGCGCCACGTTGAACACGGTGTAGGTTTTCAGGAACCGGAACGCCTGCTCCCGGTCCTCTCCGCTGGCATCGTCATGCACGGTCTTGGTGCTGTCGCCATAATAGACCACGGTTGCGCCGCGCTCGCCCTTGCGCACCTGCGCGCCCAAGGCTTGCGCCTGCTTGTAGGTCATCCATGACGGGGTGACGAAACCGGATGCCTGCGCCTCGATCCACAGTAGCAGCACATTGATTCCGCGATAGGGCTGGCCGGTGGCGCGCAAGGGGCGGGTCCGCCCCGATGCGGCCATGTCGCCGCCGCTCCACGGTTTCAGCCAAGGACGGGTGCCCTGCTCAAGTTCGGTCAAAATACGGTCGGTGATGCGGCTATGGGGGTCTTGCTTGGTCATGGTG
>JBFXHW010000331.1:0-3523 GCA_050176605.1 Sphingobium sp.
CCGCTGCATCCATCAGGGCGAAGACGTCGCACCCATGGTTCCAGCCCTTGCGGTCGGCGGCGGCGATAAACACCTCCAGCGGCGCATTGCCCGCACCTGCGCCCATTCCGGCGAGGCTCGCGTCCACGCGGATGGCGCCGTTCTGCACCGCGACCATCGAGTTGGCGACGCCAAGGGACAGGTTATGGTGCGCATGCACGCCGCGCTGCGTCTCGGGTTTCAGCACCCGGTCATAGGCTTCAAGCCGCGCTCGATAACCGTCCATGTCGAGCGCACCGCCACTGTCGGTCACATAGACGCAGGTCGCGCCATAGCTCTCCATCAGTTTGGCCTGCTCGGCAAGCTGTTCCGGTTCGATCATATGACTCATCATCAGGAAGCCGACCGTGTCCATGCCCATGTTGCGGGCCGCCTCGATATGCTGTTTCGAGACGTCGGCCTCGGTGCAGTGGGTCGCGATGCGGACCGAACGCGCACCCAAGCTATAGGCCTGCTTCAGATCATGCACCGTACCGATGCCCGGAAGCAGCAGCGTGGTAACGACGGCGTTTTCCACCGCATCAGCCACCGCCTCGATCCATTCCCAGTCGGTATGCGCGCCAAAGCCATAGTTGAACGAGGATCCCTTGATCCCGTCACCATGGGCGATCTCGATCGCGTCGACGCCCGCTTCATCGAGTGCCTTTGCAATCTGCCTGCAATGCTCGATGCCATATTTGTGGCGGATGGCGTGCATGCCGTCGCGCAGCGTTACGTCCTGAATATAAAGCTTCGTTTGTGTGGGGTCGAACGCCATTATGCCGCCTCCTTCTGGAACCGCTTTGCGGCGATCTTCTCGGCCGTCGCCAGCCCCGCCGATGTCATTATGTCGAGATTTCCAGCATAGGCGGGGAGATAATGGGCCGCGCCCTCCACTTCGAGGAAGATGCTGGTCTTGATCCCCTCGAACTCGCCAACGCCGGGAATGCGGATGGGGTTGTTGGAACCGAAGCGCTCAAATTGCACTTTCTGCTTCAAACGATAGCCGGGCACATATTTCTGAACCGCCTCGACCATTTCGAGGACCGACTTCTCGATTTCCTCTTCCGTCGCGCCTTGACTGAGGGTGAAGACGGTGTCGCGCATGATCATCGGCGGCTCGGCCGGGTTCAGGATGATGATCGCCTTGCCCAGGTCAGCTCCTCCGACAACCTCGACGCCGCGTGCTGTGGTCTCCGTAAACTCGTCGATATTGGCGCGCGTGCCCGGACCCGCTGACTTTGACGAGACCGATGCCACGATCTCGGCATAGGGAACCTTCGCCACGCGACTGACCGCCGCAACCATCGGGATCGTTGCCTGTCCGCCGCAGGTCACCATGTTGACATTGTCGGCATCGAGATGTGCGTCGCCATTGACCACCGGGATCACATAGGGGCCAATCGCAGCCGGGGTCAGGTCGATCATCACCTTGCCTGCGCCCGTCACGATATCGCTGTGCGTCTTGTGTGCGCCTGCCGAGGTCGCGTCGAACACCACACCAATCTCTGGCCAGACGTCGAGCTTCTGCAACCCCTCTATGCCCTCATGCGTGGTCGCGACGCCCATGCGCTGCGCACGCGCCAAGCCGTCCGATGAAGGATCGATGCCGACCATCGCACCCATTTCCAGAACTTCCGACGTGCGCATGATCTTGATCATCAGGTCGGTACCGATATTGCCCGAGCCGATAATAGCCGCCTTCACCTTGGTCATGATCCTGCTCCCATGTTGCTTCATTGGTTTAGGCGGATTGGAAGCTTGGTTCCAGCCGCAGAAGCTGATATCCTCTCACTATATGAGAAATGGTACACCGCACCTTTCCTCGTTGAAACGGACGCTTGCGATGCTGGAGGCTGTCATCGGCGACGGCAGCCGGAGCAACCTGACCGATCTTGCGGAGGCAGCAGGAATTCCGCTCGCGACCGCGCACCGGCAGGTCACGACGCTGGTTGCAGAAGGATATCTCCGGTCGGTGGGAAGGGGCAGGCATGTCGCCGGACCGCGCCTGCTGAACCTGCTTCATCGTCTCGATGAAAAGCAGGTGGTAGCAAATGTTGCTGCGCCCGTGCTCGACCGGCTGGCAATGCGGGTGCGCGCCATTGCCCAGCTCGGTACGCTGGAGGGCGATATGGTGACCTATCGTATCAAGACTGGTCATGGTGCCGCCGGCCTATTCACCAAGGTTGGGATGCAGCTTGAGGCCTATTGCTCCGGCATTGGCAAGGTACTGCTCGCCAGCTTGCCGGAGGCAGAGCGCAAGGCCTATCTGGCGGCAGGGCCCTTTGTGCCGTTGACGCCGCGCACGATAGTCGATCCTCGCCAGCTTGCCGCCGAACTCGACAGAGTCAGGGTGCAAGGCCATGCGTTCGACGATGGTGAAGTGGCCGAGGGCATATACTGTGTCGCAGTGCCGATCCATCTGCCGGATGGCGCGGTTCTGGCTGCAATATCGGTGACGCAGGCTGACGCCGCGTCCGGTTTGGCGCCGGAGGAGGTGTTGCCGTTGCTGCTGAATGCGGGAAGCGAAATTGAAAATCTGGCGTTCGGCTAATCCGCTAGAATCAAAGCCGTCATCCCAGATCAATCGGTCCTGATCCTAATCCCATCGGTAATCGCAATATCGCCGCTCCTCCCGATGTCGCGTCTGACGGCGTCACCTATCAACAGCAGCGTCGGGCCGTCGCCGACTGCCTTCGCCGCGATAGGCAAAAGATCGAGCCGGGTGTGCAGGAGGCGCTCGTCGGGCAGGCTGACATTCTCAGCGACCAGCACTGGTGTTTCGCCATCAAGGCCAGCGCGCATGAGCTGTGCCGAAACCTCTCGGGCCGCGGCCTTGCCCATATAGACCGCGATCGTCGCGTCCGGGTCGGCCAGTGCCTGCCAGTCGAGATCGAGCGTCTCGCCGACGCGGAGATGAGCGGTTGCCAGCGTCAGCTTGCGGGCAAGGCCGCGGAGCGTCAGCGATATGCCAGCGCTGGCCGCCGCCGCCGAAGCAGCCGTAATGCCGGGGCAGATCAGCACCCGCACGCCGTGGGTGGCAAGTTCCGCCATTTCCTCGGTCGAGCGGCCAAACACAGAGGGATCGCCGCCCTTCAGCCGGACCACCCGCTCGCCCGAAAGCGCCGCGCGCACCAAAAGCTCGTTGATGCTCTCCTGATCCTTCGAATGGCGACCCGATCGCTTGCCGACTGGCACCAGGCGCACATCATCGGGGATCAAGGCCAGCACGCCCTGCCCGACCAGAGCGTCGTAGAAAACAACGCTCGCCGCGCAGAGCAACCTTTCGGCCTTACGCGTGAGCAGATCGGGGTCGCCCGGCCCTGCACCGACCAACCATACCTCGCCCGGCTCAATAACAGCATTACCCGTCATTCCGCAGCCTCCTTTTGTCGAGCCGCTGTGGTGGCAAGCTGTATTGCCAGCGCTGGGCGGCAGCTGCCGCAATTGGTTCCGGCATTGAGTGCGTTGCCAACTTCTTCGACGCTGGTTAGTGCCCGTTCGC
>JBFXHW010000332.1:0-3496 GCA_050176605.1 Sphingobium sp.
GCCGTCATGATCGCCGCCGGCATCGCCGGCTTCGCCTGGGCGGTGCCGGCCGGCTCGATCCCGGCGATCCTGTTCTGCGCGCTGCTGCAGGGCGGCGGATTCGGCATCGCCTGGCCCTTCGTGACCCGCCTCGTCGTGGCGGCGGCGCGGCCGGAAGAGCGCACCATCGCGTCCTCCGCGGTGCCGACCATGCAGCGCATCGGCTATGCGGTGGGCGCCGCCGCCACCGGCATCATCGCCAACGCCAGCGGCTTTTCCGGCGGCCTGTCGGCCGACACCGCGGCGGGCGTCGCCGCATGGCTGTTCCTCACCTTCATTCCGCTCGGCATCCTCGGGTCGGTCGCTGCTTTCAGGCTGACCCGCAGGCCGAAAGGATGAGGCGTCCGTCGGCAGGACACACGTCGCGCCGGCAAGCGGGCGCTCGGGTTGCGCTCCGATCGGGTGCGCTCTAAGAAACCGGAAGGGAGTGGGCGCTGGAACGCGCCCGAGACGGGCATGGAGATCGATTCCGGCAAGCGTCCCGCACCGGTGGACCGGCTGACGGCGGACGTCACGCCCTGCTTCGCGATCTCTTCGACCGACAGGCCTACAGTTCGCTCTTGTCGCACTGACGCCAGCGTCAGCCGGCTCTCCGGGCCGAGCCGTCGATGACCGATGCACGCGACAGCCCGACGCGGTTTGAGCGGTTCCGCGAGAGTCTGAGACTGCTGTTTCACGGCAGGTCGCCCACCGCCTTGCGTTTCCAGATGGCGGTGCTGCTGATCGATCTGGCGATCATCGTCTTTTTCATCCTGGCGCCGGCGCTGAGGGACCGGCCGTCCTTCCTCTGGATCGACTATTCGATCGCGGCGCTGCTGCTGGTCGATATCGTCATGCGTTGCCTTGCCGCATCCGACATCCGGCGTTGGTTTCTGCGCCCGGAGGTGATGCTCGATCTGTTCATCCTGATCACCCTGCTCATGCCGGATACCTTGGTGAATCTCGGTTTCCTCCGGATCTTGCGGCTTTGGTCGCTGTCGCGCAGCGGCGCCTTGTGGCGCCCGCTGCACGCGCAGCGCTTCGCTCCCTGGCGCGCGACCGCCCATGCCGTGGTCAACCTGGTGACGTTCCTGTTCGTGGTCACAGGCATCATCTACACGTTCTTTTTCCGCAGCGGCTCGGGCATCGACGGCTACATCGATGCTCTCTACTTCACCGTCGCCACCGTCACGACGACCGGCTTCGGCGACATCGTGCTTCCCGGCTCATGGGGAAAGCTCCTGTCGATCGCCACCATGATTGTCGGCCTGTCGCTCTTCGTTCGTCTCGCCCAGGCGATCTTCCAGCCACGCAAGGTCCACTATCCCTGCCCGACCTGCGCGCTGCAGCGGCACGACATCGACGCGGTCCATTGCAAGGCGTGTGGAACGGCGCTGAAGATTCCCGATCCGGGCCTCTAGCAACGAATGCGAGCCGCCATCGCGCCCGGCGTCGGCGCCGGCGGCACACCCGGCGCCGGCCCGACAGGCCGCAGCAGGTGGGCGATCGAATTCGCATAGTAGGAGAGCAGCAGCCGTTCACCCGGATTGGCCCGGAACAGCCCTGCCTCGTCCGACTCCACCAGCCGCCGCAATTGCAGCATGCGCAGGCCGGTGCTGACCGCATAATCGCGATCGGCGCGCGGAATGTGCACATGCGCGCCCTCGTTCTCCAGCCGCGTGATCAGCGCGAAGACCGCCGATTTCAGCTCCAGTTCGCCTGTCCAGGCCTCGCCGTTCTCGAGGAACACGTGCGACGCGAGCGCCACCGGCAGCGCCGGCACGATCTGACCGATCGCCGCCATCAGGTCATCGCCAAGCTTCTGCACATCGGCAAACAGCGCCTCGCGCTCCGTCGCGGTGCAGTTCGCGCCATTTGCGGCCTGCCATTCGGCCAGCGAGATCGGCTTGCCGAAACTCACGCAGGCATGGCCGAAACGGTACAGCCGCCCCTGCAGCCGAAGCTTGATCAGATGCCAGGCGAAGCCGAGGATGGTCGACGAGCGGACCCGGAAATCCCGTCCGGTCACTTCCTTTTCCGCCTTCGCGGTCAGGATCCGGTCCTCGATCACGCGGTCGTAGTTCAGTCCGACCGGCACGAACACGATGTCGCGCCCCGACGGCCCTGGCTCAAATCCGGCGACCATGTAGCTCAGCAACCCCAGTCGCGCCGGCTTGAGCAGCCCGTCGCGCGTCAGCCCGCCCTCCGGAAACACCGCCTGGGTTACGCCCTCCTGCGTGGCCATGGCGACATAGCGGCCGAGCACGCGGCGATAGAGTTCGTCGCCGGAATCGCGGCGTATGAAATACGCGCCCATCGAGCGGATGAGGTTCTGCAGCAGCCACACGCGCGCCCATTCGCCCACGGCATAGGACAGCGACGCCCGGCTCGACGCCATGTAGGTGACGAGTACATAGTCCATGTTCGAGCGGTGATTCATCACGAAGACGACCGTCGCTTCCGGGTCGATCTTCTTCAGCGCCTCGTCGTCGGTGTAGCCGAGCCGCACGCGGTAGACGAACTCCGATATCCGCCGCGCCAGTCGCGTGCCGAAGCCGAAATATGTGGTGACCGAGAAGGACGGAACGATCTCGCGTGCGTAGCGCTCCGCCCGCTGCATCACCACGGCGCGCGGCGTGCCGGTGGCGCGCGCATGCGCATCGACGGCCTCGACCACCTTCGGGTCGAACATCAGCCGGTCGATCTGGCTTTGCCGCCGCGTCAGCTTGAACGGCCGGATGCGCATATCGAGCCGCTGGTTCAGCTCGTCGATCGCCTGGTTCACCCGGCGGCGAAAGAACCAGCGCACCGAGGGCGCGAAGATACGGTCGATGATCGCGATCGTGGCGAAGATAGCCAGCGCCACGACGAGCCAGAGCGGCAGGGCGACCGGCGTCATCGACCTGGCAGGAAGGCTTCTAACCGCGACATGGCCCCTCCCCGCCCGCTTGTCTCGCCGAAGCTTCCGTCAAACGGCCTGCCGGCGCAAGCGTGAGGGCTCAACCCAGCTCGATTGCGGACGCGATATCGGTCTGGGCGAAATCATTCCCGACGTAGAGCAAAGGACAGCCACGCTCCTTGGCCAGCGCGTAAGCGAAGCAGTCGCCGAAGTTGAGGCCCGCCGGATGGACACCTTTGCCCCAGCGTGCATGCGCGTCCGCAACGCGATAGGCAGACGGCGTCGTCACGTCGGAGACGACGATGCCCGCTCCTTCGATCAATGCGGCCATCTCGCGCCGCTTGTCTCGGCGCGTCGCCACCAGCAACGCTTCGGCAAGGCTGCCCGCCGAGATAATCGCTTCGTCAGCCATTTCGATCACGGTCATGCACGAATCGGCTGAGGGTTCTGCGAGCACGATAGCCATCAAGGCGGAGGTATCGACAACGATCAACCCGGCAGCCCGTTTTCGTCATAGAGGAAATCCTGGCTACGCGCCGCGTCCGGGCCGGGCGATGGGTTGGCGCGCCCTGCTTCGAC
>JBFXHW010000333.1:0-3495 GCA_050176605.1 Sphingobium sp.
AAATGCGCCATTGCGGCGTGGACTCGCATCATGCAGACCGCGCGCCAGCAATTCCTTGCCGGTGCCGCTCGCACCTAGCAGCATCACCGAAACGTCGGCCGGGGCGACACGCTCGATCGTCCGGGCTACCTTGAGCATTTCGGGGGCGTTGGTGATGACGCCGCCAAGTGCGTCCATGTTCATGCCGGTCTGCGCGAGGCGGGCGTTTTCCTGCTCCAGTTGATGGAGATGAAAGGCGCGCTGCACGATCAGGCCGAGTTCGTCGATGTCGATCGGCTTCTGATAGAAATCATAGGCGCCGCCTGCGATCGCCCGCAATGCGCTTTCCCGAGCGCCATGACCTGACGCGATGATCACCTTGGTGTCGGGCTTCAGGGCCAGAATCTCGGCCAGCGTCGCGAACCCTTCGCTGGTGCCGTCGGCATCCGGAGGCAGACCAAGGTCGAGTGTCACCACTGCAGGGGCATGAAGCCGCAACGCATCGATTGCGCTTGCCCGATCGAGCGCCGAGACGACTTCATAATCGTCATAGGCCCACCGCAGCTGACGCTGCAGCCCTTCATCGTCCTCGATGATCAAAAGGCAGGGTTTGGCATCGCTCATGATGCAATCCTTTGCAGTCCTTCAGCGAGTATCTCTCCTGTCGCAGCGGGGAGAATGATCGCGAACCGGCTACCCTCTCCCTCGCGGCTCGTGACATCCAGCCGCCCATCCATGGCGTTGATGAGAGATCGGGCTTCATAAGCGCCGATGCCGAAACCTCCGTCCTTGGTCGACGCGAACGGGCGGAACAGACGATTGCGAATGAACTCCGCGGACATGCCCCTGCCCCGGTCGGAGACCGCAAGGATCGCACCACCGTCGCTTTTCTCGACGGCCAATATGACTGGCGCACCAGGATCGCTGGCATCGATCGCATTCTGCACGAGGTGTGCCACCGCCTGTTCGAGCCGAAGCGGATCGGCAAGGGCGAAAACGTCCGGCGAACCTTCGACCTGAATGGGGTGGCCGCCGCGCTTGTTGGCGGCGACCGAATCTGCAACCGCACGCAGCGAAACGACATGCGCGCTATCCATCTTGCCGCGATTATGCTGCGACAGACGGGCCAGCAGATCGTTCATCTTGTCGACCGAGCCCTTGAGCGTCGCGATCATGTCGGCGCGGAAGCGGGGATTGTCGGCGTGACGCTCGGCGTTGCGCGCGACCAGGGTAAGCTGGCTGACGAGATTCTTGATATCGTGCATGATGAACGCGAAGCGCCGGTTGAACTCGTCAAAGCGCTTGGCATCCAGCAGTTCTTCCTGTCCGCGCGCCTCGGCCAGATAGCTGGCCACCTGACGGCCGGCCAGCCTAAGCAGATCGAAATCCTCCCAATCGAGCATGCGATCGACCAGCGGCCGTTCCAGCACCACGACGCCGGTCAGTTTGCCGAAATGGACAAGCGGGACCGCCGCCCAGACGCGGGGAGACGCCGTCATCCAGGCCGGAACCAGTTTCACCTCTTCAACCGACGAGCCTACGCCCTGGCGGACACCATCCAGTTCGACGATCCGCCCCCCCTGTTCGCAATGGAGCGCGAAAGCGGCGTCGGCGGCGAGCTGCGGGACGTCCAGCGTAGGCCAGCCCCAACGCGCACCCGGCATCAGACCGCCCGCCTCACCTGGAAGCAACAGCAGACCGCCGGGCGATTCCGTGATATCGGCAATCGCCTTGACCACGCGCTCGTCGAGCGGGGCGGCGTCTTTGTCCGGACGTCCGAGCGTCTCCGTGAAGCGCATCCACTCGACGCGGTAGTCATAGCGGTGCTGGAAAAAATGCTTGAGCAACTTGACCTTGAGCCAAGCGCGCATCCGCCGCGAAGGAAACAGCGCCAGCCCGAGCGCGGTCATGCCGACAAGAACCGTCAACTGGGCGAGCTGGATATTCGGAATGCCGGCGAGATCCAGCGCCCTCACCACCAGCACCATCACCACCAGATAACCACCGATCGCCATTAGCGAGAGCGACTGGAAGGTGATGGCACGCGACACACGCACCCGCGATTCGAGGTTTCGGCGACTGCCGATTGCGATCACACCCGCCGCCAGCATCATGACTAGCCCGCGCGCGGCGTAAAGCTGATTGACCGGCCCGTCGGTGAGATAGGCGACCGTGTAAAGATTGAGATCAAACACCCACATCCCGGCCAACGCAGCCATGGGCGGGCGGATACTCCAGCGCGCTTCGCGCGAGGCGGCGGTGTAAAGGTTATGGACCAGGACAAGCGCACCGATCGCGACCATCATCCTGAGAACGATTGACACGATCGACCCCGCCTCCGTCAGCCGCGGGCTGCCGGAAAAGCCGGGCATGGCCAGTTCGAGCAGGATGCCGGCGACGATGACGGTTCCGACCACCAGGTACAGCGTCACGATCGCCGGATGCCAGGTATCGCGACGCTCACGCACAAGCAGCAACATGAAGCCAAGCCAGGCCAGATTGCGGAAGCTTTCGCAGACCTGGGAGAGGATGCTGGCTTCGCCCTGGCTGACCACGCTTGCCGACCATAGCAAGGTAACGAGCGACGCCGCCGCCAGGCTTTTGTGGCGCAGGCCGCCCGTAGGCTTCAGCAGCGCCCATGTCGCGGTCGCGGCGAACAGGAAGGCGCTCAGCAGATACGCAAGACTGCCGATCAGAACGAAGGTGCCCATCAGCGCGCCCCATCCGGCCACAACAGCACGCGCACCGTCTGCAGCAGGATCAATATGTCGAGGAAGGGCGTGTAATTCTTGGCGTAATATAGATCATATTCGAGCTTGTGACGGGAATCGTCGAGGCTCGCGCCGTAGGGATAATTGATCTGCGCCCAACCGGTTATGCCCGGTTTGACCACATGGCGCTCCGCATAATAGGGCATCTTCGTCGCCAGTTGGTCGACGAATTCCGGCCGCTCCGGCCGGGGACCGACAAAACTCATCTCGCCCTTCAATACCATCCAGGCCTGCGGCAACTCGTCGATGCGCAGTTTGCGGATGATGCGCCCGACGCGGGTGATACGGGGATCGTCCTTTTCGGCCCACACCGCCTCGCCCACAATCTCGGCGTCTGAACGCATCGAGCGGAGCTTCACGATCGTGAACGGCGCGCCATATTGCCCGACACGGACCTGACGGTAGAAAGCCGGTCCCTTGCTGTCGAATTTCACCAGTAACGCGGTAAGCCCGATTACCGGCGCCGCCGGGATCAGCAGAATGCCGCTGGCGATCATATCGAACGCCCGCTTGGCCCATGCGGAAAGCCGCCTGCCGGAAGAAAAGCCGTCCGAGAAAATCAACCAGGATGGATTGACGCTGCGCAGATCGACGCGGCCCGTTTCCCGTTCCAGGAAAGTCGAGATTTCATTGACGTGCACACCGGCGGTGCGGATGCGGAGCAGGTCAGCCACGGGCATGGCGTTTCGCCGCTCCTGCAGCGCAAGAACAACCTCGTCCACGCGCATCGTTCGCGCATATTCGG
>JBFXHW010000334.1:0-3478 GCA_050176605.1 Sphingobium sp.
CGCGCGGCAAGACCGAAGCGGAAGATGTCGCGAACCGCGAAAGCCTGCTCGCCGATCAGAAAGAGCGCGCCGAACATTTGATGCTGCTTGATCTCGGGCGCAACGATGTCGGCCGGGTCGCAGTTGCGGGCACTGTTGAGGTGACCGACAGCTTCTTTGTCGAAAAATACAGCCATGTGATGCACATCGTCTCCAACGTGGTGGGCGAACTCCGCCCCGATCGGGATGCCATAGACGCGCTGTTTGCCGGCTTTCCCGCCGGGACCGTCTCCGGCGCGCCCAAGGTGCGCGCGTGCGAGATCATCGCGGAACTCGAGGCGGAAACGCGCGGCGCCTATGCCGGCGGGGTGGGCTATTTCTCGCCCGATGGATCGATGGACAGTTGCATCGTTCTTCGTACCGCAGTCGTGAAGGACGGTGTGATGCATGTGCAGGCCGGGGCGGGAATCGTTGCCGACAGCGATCCGGATTATGAGCAGCGCGAGTGCGAAGCGAAATCCCGCGCGCTCATCGCTGCGGCCAACGAGGCGCTTGTCCAGGCACGGGCTGCTCGCTTCGGGCAATAGAAAGCTCGGGCAATCATTGCAAAGCGGGCCGGGCACGGCATAAGAGACGGCCATGATCCTCGTCATCGATAACTATGACAGTTTTACCTGGAACCTCGTTCACTATCTTCAGATGATGGGGGCGGAGATCGAGGTCGTCCGCAACGACGCGATGTCCGCAGGACAGGCAATCTCATCCGGGGCTCAAGGGTTTTTGATCTCGCCCGGGCCGTGCACGCCCAACGAGGCGGGCATCTCGCTCGATCTGGTCGCGGCCTGCGCCGATGCGGGTAAGCCGCTGCTTGGCGTGTGCCTTGGACATCAGGCGATCGGCCAGCATTTCGGCGGGAAAGTGGTGCGTGCACAGCATTTGATGCACGGCAAGACCTCTCCGGTAACACATGACGGCACAGGCCTTTTCAAAGCCCTGCCTTCACCGTTCACGGCAACGCGCTACCACTCACTCGTCGTTGAAGAGATTCCCCAAGAGTTGATCGTCAACGCCAGGACAGATGATGGCACGGTGATGGGTTTCCGGCACGTCAGCCTGCCTATTCACGGCGTGCAGTTCCATCCCGAGAGCATCGCGACCCAGCATGGCCATGCGCTGATCGCCAATTTCATGCGGATTGCGGGGATCGACGCCAAGCTGCCGGCGGCGGCATGACCGTGCTTGCCACCCTCCCCAACAGTCGCATACCGCTCGATGCCGAGACATCGCTCGACGCATTCAGCGCGATGCTGGACGGCAAGACGTCCGAAGAGGAGAATTTCCGCTTTCTCTCGGATATGGCGGAGCGTGACGAGACCAGCGTCGAGATCGCCGCAGCGGCGCGGGCCATGCGCGCGCGGATGATCACCGTGAAAGCCCCCGATGGCGCGATTGATGTTTGCGGCACGGGCGGCGATGGTGCGCACAGCCTCAACGTATCGACGGCGGTCGCGATCGTGGTCGCGGCGGCTGGCGTGCCGGTCGCCAAGCACGGCAATCGCGCGGCATCGTCCTTAGCGGGCGGCGCGGATACGCTGGAGGCGCTGGGGCTCGATCTCGACCGGGCATCCGCGCGAGCAGAGGAGAGCCTGGCGGATCTCGGTATCGCCTTCCTGTTCGCCCAGAAGCATCATCCGGCGCTTGCCAAGCTCGCCCCCGTGCGCAAGCGGATCGGACGACGGACGGTGTTCAATCTCACCGGTCCTGTCTGCAATCCCGCTTGTGTCACGCGTCAGCTTATCGGCGTCGCACGGCCCAATTTTCTCCCGGTTTATGCCGAAGCCATCGCCGAACTGGGGACCGAGTCGACGATGCTGGTCGCCGGAGACGAGCCTCTCGACGAACTCTCAATCGCCGGCCCGAGCACCATCGTGCGGATAGGCGCATGCGGCAGTGGTTCAAGCCGCATAACCCCCGCCAACGCGAACTTGCCGACCCATCCGCTGACCGCGATCAAAGGCGGGGATGCGGCATATAACGCCCACGCCCTTCGGCTCCTGCTCGCAGGGGAAACCGGCGCGTATCGCGACGCCGTGCTGCTCAATGCCGCCGCTGCGCTGATCGTGGCGGGCGAGGTCACGAACCTGGCCGACGGTGTCGAAGAAGCGGCCGAAACCATAGACAAGGGCCTCGCCAAAGCCCTGCTCGATTGCTGGATCGCGTTCTGATGGCAAACAAGCTGATCGAGATATGCGATGCAAAGCGGGCGTATGTCGCCGAACGGAAGGCAAAGATCGCGCTTTCCGATCTGGATGCGCGTGCTCGCGATCAATCCGCGCCTCGCGGCTTTCGCGCCTCGCTCGACCGAAAGTCAGCGAACGGCTACGGCCTGATCGCAGAGATCAAGAAAGCATCACCATCCAAGGGATTGATCCGAGAGGATTTTGATCCCCCCGCGCATGCTCGCGCTTATGAAGCAGCAGGCGCCGCTTGCCTCTCCATTCTGACCGACATGCCCTATTTTCAGGGTCATGATGATTATCTGACGGCAGCGCGCAATGCATGTGGACTGCCCTGTCTGCGCAAGGATTTCATGGTCGACCCGTGGCAGGTGAGCGAAGCACGGTCTCTCGGCGCGGACGCAATCCTGATCATCGTGGCCGCACTGTCTGACTTGCAGATGGCCGAAATCGAAGCCGCCGCGATCGAACATGATATGGACGCAATGATCGAGGTCCATGATGCCGAGGAACTGGACCGGGCGCTGGCGCTGAAATCCCGGATGATCGGCGTAAACAACCGTGATCTCAGGGATTTCACGGTCGATTTTTCCAGAACCTATGAACTGGTCCAGCACGCGCCCAAAGACTGCACCTTTGTCGCGGAAAGCGGACTGCGTTCCAAGGCCGACCTTGACGCTATGGCAGAGCATGGCGTGCGCTGTTTTCTGGTGGGCGAAGCGTTGATGCGGCAAGCCGATGTCGAAGCGGCGACCCGCGCCTTGCTGACGGGGAACTAGCATGGGGACGAAGCTGACCCATATCGACGAGCAAGGTTCTGCCCGCATGGTCGACATCTCGGCCAAGCGGCCCACCCATCGCGAGGCAACAGCCAGCGGTCGCATCGACATGAATGCGCAAGCTCTTGAAGCCATCCGCGAAGGCACGATCAAGAAGGGTGACGCGCTTGGCGTCGCCCGGATCGCCGGAATCATGGCGGCGAAGAGAACGGCTGAATTGATCCCGCTGTGTCACCCGTTGCCCATTTCCGGAGTGACTGTGGATCTTGAGCTCGATGACGCAGGCGTGATTGCGACGGCTACGGTTTCGACAACGCACGGCACCGGGGTTGAAATGGAAGCGATGACAGCAGTTTCAGCCGCATTGTTGACAGTATATGACATGGCAAAGGCGGTCGATCGCGCTATGGTCATAGGGACCGTCCGTCTGCTCGCGAAATCGGGCGGGCGATCGGGCGATTGGCGGGCGGACTGATGGCTCTG
>JBFXHW010000335.1:0-3466 GCA_050176605.1 Sphingobium sp.
GGAAAGTCCGCTTTTCACCGCGAACCCTATTTCGGCGCCATGCGGATCGCGCCGTCGAGGCGGATGACTTCGCCGTTCAGCATCGGGTTGCGCACGAAGCTTTCGACCAGCATCGCATATTCCTCCGGTTTTCCGAGGCGGCCGGGGTGCGGCACCATTGCGCCGAGCGCATCCTGCACGTGCTGCGGGAATGCTTCCATCATCGGCGTCAGGAAGATGCCGGGCGCGATCGTCATCACCCGGATCTTCAGCTGCGATAGGTCGCGCGCGACCGGCAATGTCATGCCGACAACACCGCCCTTTGACGACGCATAGGCCGCCTGCCCGATCTGCCCGTCATAAGCCGCCACGCTCGCCGTGTTGATCGCGACACCGCGTTCCTCGCCCACCGGCTCTGCGGCCGCCAGCCGCGCCGCGAATTTGGAGATCATGTTGAATGTGCCGATCAGGTTGACCTCTATCGTCCTGCGATAGGTGTCGAGCGGATGGGGCGCATTCTCGCGCCCGACCGTCTTCACGGCCGGTGCGATCCCCGCGCAGTTCACAAGGATGCGCGCGGTGCCATGTGCGGCCTCCGCCGCATCGAGCCCGGCGGCGACGCTTGCATCGTCCGCGACATTGACACCGCAGAAAATGCCGCCGACTTCGTCTGCAGCCGACTTGCCCGCATCCTCGTTCATGTCGAAGATCGCGACCTTCGCGCCCTTGGCGGCGAGCATCCGAGCGGTCGCCTTGCCCAGCCCCGACGCGCCGCCCGTGACGACCGCCGCAACGCTTTCGATATCCATCTGTGCTTCCTTCTATCAGACCAGTTCGAGCGCAACAGCCGTCGCTTCACCGCCGCCGATGCACAGGCTCGCGACGCCTCGCTTCAGGCCGCGATTTTCGAGCGCCGCCAGCAACGTCGCCATGATCCGCGCGCCGCTCGCGCCGATCGGGTGGCCAAGTGCGCATGCGCCGCCGTTTACATTGAGCTTGTCGGCGGGAATGCCCAGATCCTTCGCCGCAATCATCGAGACCACGGCAAAGGCTTCGTTGACCTCGAACAGGTCGACATCGTCGACGCTCCAGCCTGCCTTTTCCAGAACCTTGCGGATCGCCGGAACCGGCGCGGTGGTGAACTTCGACGGCTCCTGCGCATGCGCCGCCGTAGCGACGACGCGCGCAACCACGGGCATTCCCAGTTTTTCGGCAACGCTGGCCCGAGTCATCACCAGCGCCGCCGCGCCGTCCGATATCGAGGAAGCGTTGGCCGGCGTGATCGTGCCATCCTTTGCGAAGGCGGGTTTCAGCGACGGGATCTTGTCGGGCCGCGAATTGCCCGGCTGTTCATCGGTATCGACAACCGTGTCGCCCTTGCGCCCTGAAACGGTGACGGGCACCACTTCCCGCGCGAACGCGCCGCTCGAGATCGCCTCATTGGCACGGGCGAGCGAGCGGATCGCATAGTCGTCCTGATCGGCGCGGGTGAACTGATAATCGCGGACGGCCTCCTCCGCGAACACACCCATGGCCTTGCCCGGCTCATAGGCGTCTTCCAGCCCATCCAGCATCATATGATCATAGACGGTGTCATGGCCAATGCGGGCACCGGCACGGTGCTTTGTCATCAGATAGGGCGCGCCGGTCATGCTCTCCATGCCGCCCGCGACCGCCACATCTATCGAACCGGCGGCCAGCGCGTCACAGGCCATGATCGCGGCCTGCATGCCCGATCCGCACATCTTGTTGACGGTCGTCGCCTCGACCGAGACGGGAAGGCCCGCACCCAGCGCCGCCTGACGCGCGGGCGCCTGGCCGAGACCGGCGGGCAGCACGCACCCCATATAGATGCGCTCCACCGCATCGCCCGGCACCCCGGCCCGCTCGACCGCCGCCTTCACCGCGACCGCGCCGAGTTCGGTCGCCTTTACCCCAGAAAACGCGCCCTGAAATCCGCCCATCGGCGTGCGGGCATAGCTGGCGATGACCACGGGATCGGTCGGAAGATCGGTCGGCATGATAAGTCCTTTCGGGGTGCCTCCTCGACGGGAGAACAACATTTTATATACTGATCAGTATATTGCATTCCGATGGGTTTCCTGTCAAGCTTTCGGGATGACCGCAACCACTCTCTCAACCACGACAAAGGACTCGCCCTTTCGCACGCCCGAACAGCGGGAGAGCGATCGCGCGGCAAAGCGTCATGCGCTGTTGCTCGCTGCCGCACGCATGTTCAACACACGCGGTTTCCACGCCACCTCGCTCGACGATGTCGCATCCAGCGTCGGCGTAACCAAGCCGACCATCTATCATTATCTCGGCAACAAGGAGCAGGTGCTGATCGAATGCATGACGATCGGCCTCAACCAGCTACAGGATGCCGCAGCGACGGCACGCAGCGAACCCGGCACCGCGATGGTCCGGCTGCGCGGCTTTCTGGAACGCTATGCCGAGGTCAACATGACCGAGTTCGGCCAGTGCGTGATCCGCACCGGAGACGAGCTGCTTTCGCCGGAAGGGCTGGAAAAGCTCCGCGCGCTGAAGCGCCCCATCGATGCCGCGTTGCGCGCCTTCATCGTCGAAGGGACGGAAGACGGCAGCATCGCGCCACATGATCCCATGATGCTGGCCTTCACCCTCGCCGGCGCGGTCAACTGGATATCGCGCTGGTATGATGAAGAGGGGCCGCTCTCGCCCACCGAAATCGCGGAACGAGTGGCGGGCATCCTCGCCTCGGGCTTCGCGCCCCGAAGCTGACATCGCCTTTCTACCAGGGTTGGTTACGTCCCTGCGGCTGCATCACCAGGCGGCTGCGGTCGATTTCCGTGACCGACTGCGTGCCCGTCAGGATCATCGCCGACCTTATCTCGCTCTCGAACTGCCCGATCAGACGGCGGACATAGGCCTCGCCGCCCGCGCCCAGCGCATAAGCCCAGGCGCGCCCGAGCATGACCGCCTTCGCGCCCAGCGCGATCATGCGCACGACATCGAGCCCCGACCTCACGCCGCCGTCGGCGAGCACGGAAAGCCTGTCTCCCACGGCATCGGCGATCGCGGGCAGCGCCCGTGCCGTAGAGGGCACGCCGTCAAGCTGCCGCCCGCCATGGTTCGACACGACGATGCCGTCGGCGCCGAGATCAGCCGCCTGCCGCGCATCCTCGACATCCAATATCCCCTTGAGAACGAGCGGTCCCTTCCAGACTTCCCGCACTTCCTCCAGATCCTTCCAGCCTATCGACGAATCGAAATTTTCGCGAATCCAGCGGAAGAAATCGTCGATACCCGATTGGCGACCGAGTTGTGGGCCAATATTACCCAGCGAGTGCGGCCGGCCACGAACCCCGACATCCCACGCCCAGCGTGGATGCATCATCCCCTGCATGGCGCGCCAGATCTGTCCGCGCATGCCGGACGCGCCCGCCAGCCCCGAGTGGAAGGCGCGATAGCGCACGCCCGGTGCCGCCATGTCGACAGTGAATACCAA
>JBFXHW010000336.1:0-3464 GCA_050176605.1 Sphingobium sp.
TTTCAACCAGGGTCAGGAGATCACCGACCGCGTTCTGACCGAGCGATGCAACGGACTGATGCTGACCTTGTCGGACCGGTTACGCGCGCTGGAAACGCCCGGCGTGATATTGAAAATGGGGCTGGAAATCGCTGGTCCCAAAGCTGGGGTAGACAGCCTTTTTTTCGGCGATGCGCTGCTCGATGAAGATATGCCGGTGAAGGTCAACGCAAGTTGGTCCGTTTCCGCCGCCTCGCCGATCACCGGCACGCTTCCGCTCGCTCTGTTCGGCGATGATGCGCTCCACGCGCTCCGGCGTGGCGAGAACTTCGCCATTGAAGACATTGCGGAAAATCCGCGCGCTTGCCGGTCGGAGGCTCATGCGCTGCTTGCGGATCTGGGCGCGCGCGCTGTCCTGCTTTCGCCCATTGTTCAGAATGATACCTGCGTTTCCGTATTGGCGGCCGCGCATAATGCGCCGCGACAATGGACCTCATACGACCATGATCTCTTCCGCAGTATCGTGGGGCGGCTATGGCACGAACGTTCGCGTGCGCGCGACGGGATGGCCTTGAAGGAAAGCGAACGCCGGCACAGGCTTATCTTCGAACAGGCGCGTGATATCATCTTCACCGCCGACCTTGATCAGCGCATTTCGGCCTGCAATCCGGCAGCTGCGGAGGCGATCGGCCTGCCGGCCGATCAGATCATCGGCCGTTCGATCGGGGATTTCGTTCCGGAGCATGAGTTCGACAAGACGACGGCCATGCTACAACAAAAGCTCAGCGAAGGGGGCATGACCCGTTATGAGGTGTCAGTCACCACGGCGAGCGGTCGCATCCGGCAGTGGGACGTCAACTCGGCCCTGACCATTGACGTCGACGGACGTCCGATCGGCCTTCACGCGGTAGCCCGCGACGTCACCGAGCAACGCGCCTTCGACGAACGACAACAGCTGCTGATCAACGAGCTGAATCACCGGGTAAAAAATACGCTGGCGCTGGTTCAGGGCCTTGCCCTGCAAAGCTTCAGAAAAGACCGGACGGTCGCGGAAAGCCAGCAGATCTTTCAGGCGCGGCTGGCCATGCTGGCGGCGGGTCATGACCTTTTGACGCGGGAGAAATGGGAGGGAGCGACGATCGCTGCGCTGGTGGCGGATGCGACGGCGGCTTACGCCGATCCTGCCGGCCGGATACTGGCGGGCGGAGACAGCGTTCTGCTCGCCCCCAAGGCCGCCATCTCGCTGGGCATGGCGCTGCACGAACTGGGCACGAACGCGGCCAAACACGGCGCGCTGTCGAGACCCGAGGGCAAGGTCGCGATCAGTTGGACGCTTTCGTCAGACCGCAAGTTCAGTTTTGTCTGGCAGGAATCGGGTGGACCGATCGCAACTTCACCCACGCGGCAGGGCTTCGGCCTGCGCATGATCGAACGTGCGCTGGCCAGCGATCTCGACGGACATATCTCAATCGATTTTGAACCAAGCGGTATTATCTGCCAAATCACAGCAACGCTGCCGGAGCTACAATGAGCGATCAAGAGACATTAGAGGGCCTTCGCATCCTGCTGATCGAGGATGAGGTGGTGATCGCCATGACGGCGGAGGATATGCTGGAGGAAATCGGCTGCACCGTGTCGGCGCAGGCCTCGTCGTTCAACGAAGCCATGGGATGCGCGCTGGAGGGTAATTTCGATTTCGCTTTGCTCGATATCAACCTCAACGGCGTGATGAGCCTGCCGATCGCGCATAAGCTAAGGGAGGCCGGGAAGCCCTTCATTTTTACCACGGGCTACGGCAGCGTCGGCATCGATCGCGAGTTCAGCGACGTCACGGTCGTCACGAAGCCTTACACGATCCGGACACTCTCAAATGCCATTCAGGCCGCTAGAACCGGAGCGGTCAACTAGGACCTGGCGAGGATATCGAGAGCGGCGGCGGTCATCGCTTCGACCGCGGTCGAAATCGTCGGTTCCGGATCGGGCGCCCACATCGGGCTGTGAAGTCCCGGCAACGCCTTGGCATTGCCTCCCGCCGCGTCCCACTTCGACTGCGGGATTGCGCCAACCCAGAACAGCAGGCTTTGCACGCCGTCAGGATCAGCGAGGCGGAATTGCGCAAAATCCTCCCCGGCCATCGTCGGTGGAACCTGACGCACGCGATCTTCGCCGAAACGCTCGCGGAAGCGGGCGACGAGCCTGCCCGTTAGCGGTTCGCTGTTGAACGCTGCAGGCGTAGCCTCATCCTCAACCGTGACGACGGGAAGCTTGTCGTCGGGCAACCCTGCGGCAATGGCTTCGCCTTTGGCGATGCGCTCGATTGCCGCCAGTAGCTGCGCTCGCGTCTCGGGCGAGAAACTACGCACCGTGAGTTGCAACCGCACCTCGCCGGGGATGATATTATGCTTCGTACCCCCGTGAATGCTGCCGACGGTGACAACGGCGGACTCTTGCGGATCGATCTCTCTGGAGACGATGGTCTGCAATGCGGTGACGATCCGGGCGGCAAGAACGACAGGGTCCTTGGTATTCTGCGGATAAGCGCCGTGACCGCCGATCCCCTTCACGAGGATATCAACCGAATCGACGTTGGCGAACGTATAACCCGGCGTGAAACCGATCGTGCCCGCCGGCATGGGACCATCATGAAAAGCAATCGCCACCGAGGGCTTGGGGAAACGCTGATACAGACCATCGCTCAGCATCGCGCGAGCGCCCGATCCAAGTTCCTCTGCCGGCTGCGCGATCATCATCAGCGTGCCGGACCACTGCTTCTTCAGCGCGACTATTCGGCGGGCCGTGCCGATCCAGCTCGCCATGTGGATGTCGTGTCCGCAGGCGTGCATTACGCCAGTGTCCACGCCCTGGGCGGTCGTGACACGAACCTTGCTGGCGTAAGGCAGGCCGGTCGCTTCAGTGACGGGCAGCGCATCCATATCCGTGCGGAGCATCACCACCGGTCCCGGCCCGTTTTCCAGCACCGCCACCACGCCCGTGCCGCCAACCCCGGCCGTGACCACAAAGCCCAGCCTCCGCATCTCGCGAGCAAGGCGCGCGGCGGTCTTCACCTCCTGACGGCTCAATTCCGGCTGGGCGTGCAGTTCCCGGTACAGCTCCACCAATGAAGGCAGGTCGGCGGCGACCGCGTCCTTCAACGGATCAGCATGGGATGGAACGGCGGTCATCAACGCAATCCCCAAGGTCAGAATCGAGAGGTTTTTCATCTGCCTATCCTAACCGTCCCGCCCGCTGCATCAAGCGATCAGGGCTTCACTATTGCGCCGTCCAGCCGCCATCGATCGAAAGATTGGAACCCGTGATCGACGCCGCCTCGTCGCGGCACAGGAACAGAGCGAGCGCGGCAACCTGCTCCACCGTCACGAATTCCTTGGTCGGCTGTCCTGCCAGCAGGACGTCGTTCATCACCTGCTCGCGCGTCATGCCGCGCGCCTTCATGGTGTCCGGAATCTGCTTTTCGACCAGTGGCG
>JBFXHW010000337.1:0-3459 GCA_050176605.1 Sphingobium sp.
CACACGCACACCACCGCAACGATGGCAGTGTGCAGCCTGGAGGGCGGGTTGCAGCCCATAAATTTCTATGCCTGCTCGTTTATCGGGCGGATCGCCTATCATGATTTCGAGGGGATCACTGTGCGCCCGGAGGAGGGAGACAGGCTATTGGCCGACCTGGGCGACAAGCGCATATTGATGCTTAAGAACCATGGCCCGGTAGTTCTGGGGCGGAGCCTTCCTGAAATGTTCCTTCAGGCATGGGGCCTTCAGCGCGCCTGCGAAATACAGATG
This sequence comes from Sphingobium sp., assembly GCA_050176605.1. Taxonomy (GTDB): domain Bacteria; phylum Pseudomonadota; class Alphaproteobacteria; order Sphingomonadales; family Sphingomonadaceae; genus Sphingobium. The sequence continues at coordinate 274 of JBFXHW010000337.1, forward strand.
GCGACGCTGTCCATGGGCAAGCCGGTGGTAGTGCCCGACGAGGTGATTGCCGTGCATCAGCGCGACCTTGGCGAAGTGCAGTTGCCCGGCGGACCGGGTGCAACGGATTTTGCCGCCTGGGTGCGGCGGATCGACGCGATCGATACGAGTTGGCGGGCATAGACTGCTGCACGGATATTAAATCGTCCAGATCGATCAGTGTGACGGTATAAATCGGTTTTGTTGCTGAGTGTCATTGTCATAAGCTGCGTCTATTCGGTCCACACGCACCGCGGCCTCGATCGGCCGTGAAGTGGCACAATCGGGAGAAGATCCATGAATGCAGAAGCCAGATGCCCCGTCATGCACGGCGGGATCACCTCGACATCGACAACAGCGCTGAGCTGGTGGCCGAGCGCCCTCAACCTCGACATCCTCAGCCAGCACGACAGCAAGACCAACCCGATGGGGAAGGACTTCGACTATCGCACGGCCGTGAAGACGCTCGACGTTGCCGCGCTGAAGAAGGACCTTACCGACCTGATGACCGACAGCCAGGACTGGTGGCCGGCCGACTGGGGACATTATGGCGGCCTGATGATCCGCATGGCCTGGCATGCGGCGGGATCATATAGACTGGCCGACGGGCGCGGCGGCGGCGGCACGGGTAATCAGCGTTTCGCTCCGCTCAACAGCTGGCCCGACAATGTCAGCCTCGACAAGGCGCGGCGCCTGTTGTGGCCGATCAAGAAGAAATACGGCAACAAGCTGAGTTGGGCCGATCTCATCATCCTCGCGGGTAATGTTGCCTACGAGAGCATGGGTTTGAAGACCTTCGGCTTCGCTTTCGGTCGCGAGGACATCTGGCATCCGGAGATGGACGTCTACTGGGGAGCGGAAAAGGACTGGCTGGGCGCCACCCGTTATCAGGACGATGAGCGCACGTCGCTCGAAAATCCGCTGGCAGCGGTGCAGATGGGCCTGATCTACGTCAATCCGGAAGGGGTGGGCGGCGTACCCGACCCGATGCGCACGGCGCAGGATGTGCGCGTGACGTTTGCCCGCATGGCGATGGACGACGAAGAGACCGCCGCATTGACGGCCGGCGGCCACACCGTCGGCAAGGCGCATGGCAATGGCGACGCCTCGCTGCTGGGCGTCGATCCGGAAGATGCCGATGTGGAAAGCCAGGGCTTTGGCTGGGCCAATCCTGGCGGCAAGGGCTTCGGTCGCGATACCATCACCAGCGGCATCGAGGGCGCGTGGACGACTCACCCGACGACCTTCGACATGGGCTGGTTCGACATGCTGCTTGACCATGAGTGGGAGCTGGCGAAAAGCCCGGCCGGGGCGTGGCAATGGCAGCCGGTGACGATTGCCGAGGCGGACAAGCCCGCCGATGTCGAGGATCCGTCGATCCGGACCATGCCGATCATGACGGACGCCGACATGGCGATGAAGGTCGACCCGGCCTATCGCGCAATCATAGAGCGCTTCCGCGCCGATCCGGAGTATTTCAAGGACAGGTTCGCGCGGGCCTGGTTCAAGCTGACGCATCGCGACATGGGTCCCAAGGCGCGGTACATTGGGCCTGAAGTCCCCGCCGAGGACCTCATCTGGCAGGATCCGGTGCCCGCCGGCCCGGCCGGATACGATGTCGAGGCGGCGAAGGCGAAGATCGCGGCCAGCGGTCTGTCGATCGCCGACATGGTGTCGACGGCGTGGGACAGCGCCCGCACCTTTCGCGGATCGGACATGCGCGGAGGCGCCAATGGCGCGCGCATCCGCCTTGCCCCGCAGAAGGATTGGGAAGGTAACGAGCCGGAGCGGCTTGCGCGGGTTTTGGCGGTGCTCGAACCGATCGCTGCCGAGTACGGAACGAGCATAGCGGACATCATCGTGCTGGCGGGCAATGTCGGCGTCGAACTGGCGGCGATGGCGGCCGGATATGATGCAACCGTTCCCTTTGCACCCGGCCGGGGTGACGCCACGGACGAGATGACCGACGCAGCCTCGTTCGACGTGCTGGAGCCGATCCATGACGGCTATCGCAACTGGCTGAAGCAGGATTATGGCGTGAAGGCCGAGGAACTGTTGCTCGACCGGACGCAGCTCATGGGCCTTACGGCGCCGGAGATGGTCGTGCTGATCGGGGGCATGCGGGTGCTTGGGACCAATCATGGCGGCATGAAGCACGGTGTCCTCACCGACCGGGTAGGGGCTCTGACCACCGATTTCTTCGTGAACCTGACCGACATGGCCAATAGCTGGCACAAGGCGGAAGGCGGAGTTTACGAGGTGCGCGATCGCAAGAGTGGCGCGACGCGCTGGACGGCGACGCGCGTGGACCTGGTGCTCGGCTCCAACTCCATCCTGCGCTCCTATGCCGAAGTCTATGCGCAGGACGACAACAAGGAAAAGTTCGTCCGCGACTTCATCGCTGTGTGGGTGAAGGTGATGAACGCGGACCGTTTCGACCTGGGCTGAGCCGAGGCCCTTCGGAGCCGGTTGGGCCAGCGCGCGGGGTCAAAGCCGTGGGCTGGTCCGATTGGCGTGGGGGGCAGTGCTCTCCATCTATACAGGCATTTCCCCCTCTCTCTTCACTCCTCCCTTGCTGCCTCGATCGTCTCGATCAGGATGCGCACGCTCGGCCGTTCGCGCAGAGCGGCTGCATCCGCATGTGGAGCGAAGAGCAGGCCTACCTCGCGCATGAAGGGGAAATCGGCGAGGCGCGGGCGCACAACGCCCGGCGCCGTAAAGCAATCCGGCATTACCGTGACGCCCAGCCCCGCGCGCACGAGGCGCAGCGCCTGATCGTCGCTCGTGGTGCGCGCCGCGAAGAAGGGCCGCACCCCGCGCGCGGTGAACCAGCGGCTGGTGTCGGGCAGCAACTCGCAATGGCGACGCACCAGCATCACATTGTCGGCAAGTTCCGCTCCCTCGATCTTGTCTTGCGTAGCGAGCGGGTGGCGTGCGGACATGGCGAGCGAATAGCCCTCCGTGAAAAGCGGCACGCGGGCCATGCGCCCGTCGTCCCGCCGCAGCAGGGTGAGTGCAAGGTCGATGCGCCCGCGCGCCAGCCGCTCCATCAGGTCGCGCTCGCGTCCCTCCACCAGCTCGATGCGCTCATCGGTCGCCTCCGCCCGCTGGCGTGCGAGGAAATGTTCCATCCACTCACCGGGCAGGGTGGTAAGGATGCCGAGGCGC
>JBFXHW010000338.1:0-3459 GCA_050176605.1 Sphingobium sp.
CGGGTGCGCGTGGAAGGCTTGTCGAAGATCATCGCGAGCACCTTGCCCTCGAACGGCTTCGAGCGCTCGCCTGCCTTGAGACGGCTCTTCCGCGCCATCGCATCGTCGAGCATGGCGCGCAGGTCCACGGCGGAAACGGCCGACAGATCGGTGAAATGTCTGATCGTCATGACTGCTATTCCGCCGCTGCCGCCTGCGCCCGCGAGACGCCCGCAACGCCCGCGCGAATGCGGTCCAGCCCTTCGCGGATTTCCGCATCCGTGATGATCAATGGCGGCAGCAGGCGCACGACGTTGTCGCCCGCGCCGACCGAGAGCAGCCTCTCCTCGCGCAGCGCCGCTGCGACCTTCGTGTTGGGGACGACGCATTTCAGCCCGAGCATCAGGCCCTCGCCGCGAATGCCGGCGATCACATCGGGAAACTCGTCGGCGATCGCGGCAAGACCCTGCTTGAAGAGCAGCGACTTGCGCGCCACGTCTTCCAGGAAGCCGTCGGCCAGCACCACGTCGAGCACCGCGTTGCCGACGGCCATGGCGAGCGGATTGCCGCCGAACGTCGTGCCATGCACGCCCGCGGTCATGCCGACCGCCGCCTCGTCGGTGGCGAGGCACGCGCCCATCGGGAAGCCGCCGCCGATACCCTTGGCGATGGCCATGATGTCGGGGGTCACCCCCGACCATTCATGCGCGAACAGCTTTCCGGTCCGGCCGATGCCGCATTGCACCTCGTCGAAGATGAGCAGCAGGCCATGCTTCTGGCACAGTTCGCGCAGTCGCTTCAGCGAAGCGGACGGAAACGAGCGGATGCCGCCCTCGCCCTGGACCGGCTCCAGAAGTATCGCCGCCGTTTCGGGTGTGATCGCTTTCTCCGCCGCATCGATGTCGTCGAACGGAACCTGATCGAAACCGTCGACCTTCGGGCCAAAGCCTTCGAGATACTTGGCCTGCCCGCCGGCAGCGATCGTCGCCAGCGTGCGGCCGTGGAAGGCGCCCTCGAAGGTAATGATGCGGAAGCGCTCGGGGTGGCCCTTCACATAATGATAGCGGCGCGCCGTCTTGATGGCGCATTCGAGCGCCTCGGCGCCGGAATTGGTGAAGAACACCTTGTCGGCGAAAGTGGCCTCCACGAGCCTTTCGCCAAGCCGGCCCTGCTCCGGGATCTGGTAGAGGTTCGACACATGCCAGAGCTTGCCGGCCTGCTCGGTGAGCGCGGCGACGAGATGCGGATGGCTGTGGCCCAGCGAGTTCACGGCGATGCCGCCCGCCAGGTCGAGATATCGCTCGCCGTCCGCCGTCACCAGCCAGCAGCCCTCGCCCCGCTCGAAGGCAAGAGGCGCACGCGCGAAAGTCTCGTACAGTGGCGAGCCACTCATTTTCGTCTCCAGAACCCTCCCGCCGAACAAATCGGCCGTTGCGACGTTATCAGCCGGCGAGAACTAAAAAAGCCGCTGGACCGCGGCTTTGGGCGGCATATTGGGGTTTTCGGCCATGAAGTCAACGAAAACGTGCTGTACCAGCCGCCCGCAGAACCGTCCCCGCCATGCCGGCGCTGTCCGGCAAGTTGGGGAAAACTGCAAAAACCGATTCGTGTGGCTTTTGGGACTCTTGTCACGGAGTCACGGGGTAGTTAGATTCTTGCCAACGAAAACAAGATTTCGTGCGGCGGACCAAATCACTGCGTAAATGTGGTGCCACAGCCTTGGCGGAAGCCCGGGCTGGGGACTGGATTCCGATTGCGCACGCTACTGGCGAAGGAGCGTGTCCCATGTGGACTGACGAACGCGTTGAACTCTTGACGAAGCTTTGGGCTGAAGGTCTGAGCGCGAGCCAGATCGCGGCGCAGCTTGGCGGCGTCAGCAGGAACGCCGTCATCGGCAAGGTGCACCGCCTCCACCTGTCGAGCCGCGGTCGTTCCACCAGCAGCGGATCGCGGCCGAAGAAGGCCTCCGGCAACGGGGGCACCAAGCCCGCCGCAAAGCCGGTGACCAGCGCGCGCATCGTCACCGCAACGATCGGCGCCAACGCGCTCCAGACGCAATTCGATGCCGCCGAGCCGGCGCTGCGGCATCAGCCGCGCCCGTCCACCGATGTGGTCGTGCCTATTTCGCGCAAGCTGCAGCTCATCCAGCTCAGCGAAAAGACCTGCAAGTGGCCGAACGGCGACCCGCTGGCGGAAGATTTCAGCTTCTGCGGCAACGACGTTGGCGACAGCGGCCCCTATTGCTCGTTCCATGCCTCGGTGGCGTTCCAGCCCGCGGCCGAGCGGCGTCGCAACCGCTGATCGCCGAAAGGCGGCATCATCGTATAGCGGCAGTGGGCGTCAGCCCTTTGCCTGCGGAACAGGCACAAGCGTCACCCGGTGGCTCTTGTCGCTCTTCGGCCGTTCGGCGGGCATCTGCTCGCCTGTCGCGACATAATAGACCGTCTCCACGATATTGGTCGCGTGGTCGCCGATGCGCTCGATGTTCTTGGCGCAGAAGAGAAGATGCGTGCAGGGCGTGATGTTGCGCGGGTCTTCCATCATGTAGGTCAGCAGTTCGCGGAACAGCGACGTGTACATGGCGTCGATCTCGCCGTCGCGGTCGCGGACGGCCGCGATGCTGTCCACGGATCGCGAAGCGTAGACGTCCAGAACATCCTTCAACTGGGTCAGCGCCAGTTCCGCCAGCCCGCGCAGGCCGCGGAAAAGGCTCACCGGCTGGCGCACCTGCGTCACGGCGACGACGCGCTTGGCGATGCTCTTGCCCAGGTCCCCCACCCGTTCGAGGTCCGACGCGATGCGGATGGCGCCGATGATCTCGCGAAGATCGCCCGCCACCGGCTGGCGCCTGGCGATTATCACGATGGCCTTTTCATCGATCTCCCGCTGCGCGGCGTCGAGCATGGCGTCGTCGCCCATCACCTGCTGCGCCAGTTCCGCATCCGCGTTGACCAGCGCCGCGACGGCGCGATCGACCATGCGCTCCGCCTGCCCGCCCATGGCGGCGATACGCCGGGTGAGGAACTTCAGCTCGTCGTCATAAGCCCGGTAGATGTGCGGCGTAGCAGTCACGTTTTTGCTCCTCGGAGCAGGTTTTCAGGCGATTTCGATTCAGGGAGTCCTGCCGACGCTACATAGACCACGCGCATGACAGAAAAAAGAAGCATTGCCTCAGGCAGGACGTCTCGCGACAGCACGTCTATCTTGCGGGCAGATAGACCGAAAACTGCGACCCGCCCCCCATCTCGGACTCGATGACGAGCCGCGCACTATGATGCGTCAGTATATGCTTGACGATGGCGAGGCCGAGGCCTGTGCCCTTCTGCGCGCGGCTGGACTGGACATCGACGCGGTAGAAGCGTTCGGTTACGCGCGGAATATGTTCCTCGGGTATGCCGGGACCGAAATCGCGCACGCTGACGCAGATCTCCGGCTGCGCGGCTGCCTCCACGCGGGCGACCGAAATCACGACGCGACCGC
>JBFXHW010000339.1:0-3447 GCA_050176605.1 Sphingobium sp.
TGGTTGCCGCGAACCTGGAGAACGCCGGCGCTCAGACGCTGCCACGCTTTCCCTATCTGCAAAACATCGAGACGATGGCATCCGGTTCGCCGGAATGGCCGGAGCGCACGGCCGACATCAGCGAGATCGGCATCGACATCCACTTCTCGCCGGCGGGCACCTTCGGCAAGCTGGTCAGCGACCTTCGCGGCAATGCCGCCACCCTCACTGTCAGAATCGTCGACTACCCGGGCGAGTGGCTGCTCGACCTGCCGCTGCTCGAGCAATCGTATGCGGAATGGTCCCGCGCCACCATCCGTGCCTACCGCAAGGGCGTCCGTGGTGAGTTCTCCCGCGACTTTATGGCGTTCGTTGCCGATCATCCGCCGGAGGAAATCGCGAGCGAGCAAACAGCCAGACAGGCACACGATCTCTACTGCGCGATGCTGGTCAGGGCGCGCGACCAGCACGGCCTCAGCCTGCTGCAGCCGGGCCGTTTCCTGTGCCGCGGTAACCTGGGCGACGTGCCGTATCTCTGGTTCTCGCCGCTCGATGTGGCAGAGGGCGTCGATACGTTCGCGCCGCATACGCTCGGCGCCCTGATGGCGGAGCGTTTCGAGGTCTACAAACGCGAGGCGGTGTCGCGGTTCTACGACGAGCACTTCCGCCATTATCGCCGGCAGATCGTCCTGGTCGATGTGCTGCGCGCGCTGCTCGCCGGTCGCGACGCCTTCGACGATACCAGAGTGGCGCTCGCCGCCATTCTGGACAGCTTCCGCTACGGCCACGGCGGGCTGCTGGCCCGGCTGCTCGGCGGGTCCCATATCGACAAAGTGCTGTTCGCCGCCACCAAGGCCGACCACGTGCCGGAGGTTCAACGCGACCATCTCGCCATGCTGCTGCGGAACATGGTGGCGTTTCCGGCCCTCGACGTGATGGCGAACAATGCCCAGATGGAGGCTATGGCGATCGCATCGGTGATTTCCACCGCGGACGACACGCAGGAGATCGAAGGCCATCAGGTCCAGGTGGTAACCGGTCGTCCGGTCGGTGCGCGTACACGGTCAAAATTCTTTGTCGGCAATGTGCCGATCCGGCCGCCGCGTGCCGATCAGTGGGCCACGCCGTTCCTCAATGTGCCGGTGTTCGAGCCGCCAGCCATCGAACCGTCGCCGGTGGAAGGGATTCCCCACATCAATCTCGACAGCGCGCTGGAATTTCTGCTGGGAGATCGACTGCGGTGACCGAACAAAGTTCGTCCCATACGCTCGGGCCGCGCGTCTTCGAGATCGACGACGAGCGCAGCCATCGTGCGCCAGCCGAACCGTCGGCGCGAGTGATCGCGACCCAGGAAACCGCGCGTGTGGTTCCGACCGAGCCGGTCCATCTTCCGGCAGTCGTTGCCGCGCCGCCGCGCCGCCGCGACCGGATCGTCGGGTTCGCTCTCGCCGCCCTCGCGGTGTGCTTTGCCGGCTGGCTCGTGGTCGACGCGGTCGGCTGGGTGTCGGCCGCCCTGGAGCGCAGCACTGCACTCGGCATTCTGGCGGGCGCCGCGGTTGCGGGCGGTATTTCGGGCGCCGGGGTACTGATCGGACGCGAACTGACCAGCCTGTTCCGCCTCAAGAGCGTCGAAGCCATTCACGATCGTCTGTCGGGACCCGCCGAACGGATCGCGCCCGCGGATGCGCGCAAGGCCATCGGCGACATCCTGGCGGTGGTGCCGCGCGATCGCGAAACCAGGCAGGCGATCGAGGTTTTTCAGCGCCAGGTCCAACTGCACCACTCCGCGCACCAGCAGATCGAGATCTTGTCGCACACCGTGCTGCATCCGCTGGATCGGCGGGCCGAGGCGCATGTCCGCACCGCGGTGTTGCGCGCCTTCGGGATCACGGCGATCAGCCCGACCGCGCTCACCGACGCCGCGTTCTTCGTCGCGTGTGGACTGCGCATGGTGCGCGGGATAGCCGCCTCTTACGGGCACCGTCCGACTGCCGCCACCACGCTGCATCTGCTGCGACGTCTCGTCGTCGAGGCCGGCAAGCTCGGTGCAATTGATCTCGCCAGCGCCTCGCTGGTGCAGCAGCTTGGCGGCGCACTCGCCGAACGGCTGGCGACGACGACGGCCGAATCGATCTACGCGGCCTACCGCACCGCGCGGCTCGGCATCATCGTGATGGACCTGTGCCGGCCGGTTCCGTTCCACGAGGACGAAGTGCCAAGCGTGACGTCGCTGGTTGCCAATGTGCTGCGGCGGCGCAATGACGCCCAGCTTCCCGCGGCGTGAAGGGCCAATCTCGTCATCGGTGTGGCGATGGAAGCGCTTGCCACAAGCTTTCCTTAATCTTGCCAGGAACTACTGCACGGCCAGTGCATTCTCTCGTCGTGGGACGTGAACGAGAGGGGACCATCATGACAATCGCTCTGACCCAGTCGGGAACCGCTCCTGCCGTGCGGCCTGTGGCGCCGCCGCAGAACTCGACGGACGTTGCATTGATCGAGCGCATCGCGCGTGGCGATCAACTGGCGATGCGGACCCTGTTTGCCCGGCATCAGGTGTCGGTGTTTCGCTTCGTCACGCGCCTCGTCGGCGATCAGGCCTTGGCCGAAGACGTGGTCAGCGAAGTCTTCTTCGACGTCTGGCGGCAGTCCGGCCGCTTTGAGGGCCGATCGTCGGTTTCGACCTGGCTGCTGTCGATCGCGCGACACAAGGCGCTCTCCGCTTGCCGGCGCCGGCCGCGCGAGGCCGAACTGGACGACGTCGCTGCGGAGCGGCTCGCCGACCCGGCCGACACGCCCGACGTTCATCTGCAACGCAAGGACGAATCCGCCACCATCGGTCGCTGCCTCGCACAGTTGTCGCCGGAGCATTCCGAGGTGATCGACCTCGTCTACTATCACGAGAAATCGGTGGCCGAAGTTGCTGCGGTAGTCGGCATTCCGGAGGCAACCGTCAAGACGCGCATGTTCTACGCGCGCAAGAAGCTTGCCGATCTGGTCCAGGCGGCGTGAGCCTGTGACGATCTGACGGCTGGCAAGATCGGAGGTCGGCGGAACCGTTGCGTCATTGCGCAAAGCGCCCAGCCTCATGCGCGGTTTGGTGTGTCGCGCCGCCGACGTTCCACGCAATGGCGGACCACCGGCCCAATTTTCAATTCATCTGCGCGGCCTCGACAGCATCCGCGTCGGCGCCGTGCTGACCGATGGCATCCTTTCCTGATTGCAGCGTCGCCCTCGGCGCCGCGCCCTTCATCCCGAACCTGTCGACTGCTACTTTGTCACGGTGGGAGACCATCGATGACCCAAAACTATTCCGGGCGCGCCCGCGACCCGCAAGCGGTCGAAGCCGCCATCGGCGCGCTGGGGCAGCAGTTCGGCAATCGCCTGGTGACGTCGCGGGCGGTGCGCGAGCAACACGCGAACACCACCACCTGGATCGCCAATGAACCGCCGGATGCGGTTGTTTTTCCT
>JBFXHW010000340.1:0-3435 GCA_050176605.1 Sphingobium sp.
CGTACCCGCAGCCTGATAGCCGGGAATGAACGGCTGGGTGCGCGGCGGCGTGTGGATGCGGTTGAGCAGGTCGCCGCCCTCGATGGAGATCCATTCCACGCGGATCAGCACCGTCTTCGCCTTCACCTCCGGATCGGGCGCATCGCCATATTGCAGAACCTCCGGCCCGCCGTTTTGAAAATAATATGCTGCTTTCATATCGTTACTTTCGTCAGGAGATTGAAAATCGCTTGGCCGCTAGGATCAGCGTGAAGCCCAGAAGGGGAGGACGTTGACGATGGTTGATGATGTGCGCGAGCTGGACGTCCATGTTGACGATGGCGTGATGTACCTGACCAAGCAGAATGCCCACACCAATTACGGCATTTCGATAGCCGTCTGCAACGCGCTCAACGCCGCCTTCGATCGCGCTGCGGATGACGATTCGATCCGGGCGGTGGTGGTCGATGCGGGGGGCAGGGGCTTCCATCGCGGCGCGGTGATGGTGGTCGAACTCAAGCCCAGCCTCGACGATCTCGACGATGCCGATTTCCGCGATCTGGTCGATCGGGGGCAGCGGCTGGGGCGCAAGATCGCTGCGCTGCCCAAGCCCGTTATCGGCATCGCGAAGACCGGGGCGCTCGGCGGCGGCCTCGAGCAATTGCTGCGCTGCGATTTCGTTTTCACGCTCGACGATGCAAGCTTCAGTTTCCCGGAGGTTTCGCTGGGCTTCGTTGCCGCATGGGGCGGCACGCAGTGGGGCGGGCGCATGATGCCGTTCCGTCGGGCGCAGGAGTTCCTGCTGCTCGGGGAGGCTATCTCGGGCAAGGACGCCGTGGCGCACGGGCTCGTCACCCAGTCCTTCGCAACTGAGGACGCACTTGCGCAACATGTGGCGGCGGTACTGAAGCGGCTGGAATATTGCTCGCCTGCGTCGTTCGCGCAGACCAAGCGTTGCCTGGCCGCAACCTGGGAAGGGCCTCTGAGGCACGGCGAGGACATCGAGATCGAAGCCGAGGCAAGCGCGATGGGCGCCGGCGATTTCCGCAAGGCCTATTCGGCGTGGAGAGAGGGCCATGTCTACAACTATGTTCTGGGCGCGCCCGAACCTCGGTCCTGAGGCCGGAGGATCATGGCGCGAGCATGACCTTGCACGCCCGCTTGTCGCTACGAAGCTCTTCAAAACGCTCGGGAAGCTGGTCCAGCGTTACGGTGCCGTCGAACATCGGCATGGGATCGATCCGTCGGGCCGAAATGAGCTTTTCGGCAAGCGCGAATTCCTGCCGGGTGTAGCAGACCGCAAACTGGTAAGTGAGCTCCTTCATCGTAGCGACGATCGGCACGAATGTCTCGGTCTGCAGGCACGCGCCGGCCATGACGACCCTGCCACGCGGCGCGGCAAGCCCGGCGGCAAGGTCCATCATGCCGGGGACGCCGGCGCATTCCACGACGATTTCCGGCATGCCGCCCGCGAGTTTTGCGAAATTATCGCCAAGCTTCTCGTCGGCGAGCATGAACTCGCTGGCCCCCATTGTCAGGGCGAGCTGCGCGCGCCGGTCGGTCCGCGCGGCCACCACCACGTTTGCAGCGCCGCCCAGCCGCGCACAGGCCGCGACCGCCAATCCGACGGGGCCAGCGCCGATGATGAGGACCTTGGCACCCACCGTCATCGCAGCCTTTGCGACGGCATGGATACCAACGGCGACCGGCTCGACGAATGCGCCCTCTTCCCACGAGAGGTCGCTGCTGAGTTTGACCGAATTCATCGCGCTTACTGCGCTATATTCAGCGTAACCGCCGCTTGCCTCACCGCTCGGCTGGCTTCGCACCCTGGCGCATTGCGTCGGATCGCCGGCCAGACAGTGGACGCATTCCCCACAGCCGATATAGGGCAGGGCGGCGAGACGATCGCCTTCCTTCCAGGCACCCTGAGTGCCTTCGCCCAGCGCCACGACCTCGCCCGCGAATTCATGGCCGATGATGGACCCGGGCGGCGGATTGAACACGCTGTGAGCGTCCGTCATGTGCAGGTCGGTGCCGCAAATGCCGCAGCGGTGGACCCGGATCAGCAGTTCACCCGGACCCGGCTCGGGCGTGGACACCTCGCGAATGGCGAGCGGGGTTCCAGCTTGTTCGAAGACTGCTGCGCGCATCAGGAGTTCTTTCCTTCCAAATAAGCAAGTCTGGTTCCGGTCGCCGCGATCTCTTCCTGCGTTGGATGGCGGCGCAGCGTGAAACCGCCGTTCACCTGCAGATTTTCACCGGTCATGAAACATTCTTCGCTGGCCAGCCAGACTGCGGCGTCGGCAATGTCGTCCGCCGTGCCGATGCGGCCGAGCGGGAATTGCGGAATGTAGGCCTTCTCCGCGCCCATGAAGTCACGCGCCATCGGCGTCGCCGTCAGCGCGGGCGAAATTGAGTTTGCCCGGATGCCTCTGCTGCCAAATTCATTGGCGACGATGCGGATCAGATGATCGGTACCAGCCTTGGTCGCCATATAGGCGGCGTGATCATGGACCATGATCTTCGCGACGATCGATGAGATCTGGATGATCGATCCGCCGCCGGTCATCGCCTTTATCATCTCCTGAAAGAACACAAACGGCCCCCGCAACTGGAGGATGTTCATCGCGTCGATTTCCTCGACGCTGGTCTCCAGGAAAGGGCTCATGAGGCCCCAGCCGGTTGCATTGACCGCTATATCCACGCCGCCCATCTGATCGAGAGCTGTTGAGGCGAGATCCGCGACCGCCGCAGGCTCCGTGATATCGCACCACGCCCATCCGCATGCATGCTGGTCGGCAAAGCGGGCAAGTTCATCGCGGTCACGGCCGGCGACGACGACCTGCGCGCCTTCCTCAAGGAAGCGCTCGGCGATGACCTGCCCCATATTTCCCTGCGTGCCCGCGCCAAGGACGATCGCCTTCCGGCCCACAAGGCGATCCGATGTGGCGGTGAAGGCCATCAGATGAGGTCCAGTTTCGCCGCAAGATAGATCGCTTCCCTTCGGCTCCTCACGGAAAGCTTGCGCGCGGCATTGCGCAGATGGAACCGGACGGTCGATTCACTGATCGCGATGCGTGACGCGACATCGGCGTCGCTCGCGCCGGTGGCTGTCATCAACAAACATTCGCGCTCGCGCGGCGAAAGGTCGCCGGTCGACGGATCGACAGCGCGCAACAGATGGCCGACCGGAGGCTCTGTTACGCCAAATCGGGATATTTGCGCCGGCATGCCGCTTCAAGCCTGCATGTAGCGATCGAGTTCGGCATGGAAGTGACCAAGCCGCATCTCCTGCTGGGACAGGATCGATCCGCGAAAACCGGCGCTCTCCACGCCTTCCTGAATCTGCGTGAACAGCATCGAATCCTGATCGAACAACAGGCCGAGCCCGCCTTCGCGCCAATCCACCTCGATGATTGGGGCCTCGTGCTCGCCCGACACATCGGCGTCGGC
>JBFXHW010000341.1:0-3431 GCA_050176605.1 Sphingobium sp.
TATCCATCATCGCCACTGCGCTGATCGATACCGGCAGCCGCATGGACGAAGTGATCTTCGAGGAATTCAAGGGTACCGGCAATTCGGAAATCGTTCTCGACCGCAAGGTGGCGGACAAGCGCATCTACCCGGCGATGGACATCCTGAAGTCCGGTACGCGCAAGGAAGACCTGCTCGTCGAAAAGAAAGATCTGCAGAAGATTTATGTGCTCCGGCGCATCCTGGCACCAATGGGAACTACCGACGCGATCGAGTTCCTCATCGACAAGCTGAAGCAGACGAAGGGCAACGCCGAGTTCTTCGATTCCATGAACACCTGACGCGCTGCGTCAGGACGATTCGGCTCCGGAACGATTCGGCTCCGAAAGGTTTCGCGGGGCCGGCATGGCCGACAGCATCTTCCAGGATACGATCTATGCGCTTTCGAGCGGCCGGCTTCCGGCGGCGATCGGGGTTGTGCGCATATCAGGACGGCATGCGCGGCAGGCGCTTCAACGGCTGACGGGGTCCGTGCCGGAGCCGCGGCAGGCGCGCTACGCCATCGTGCGCAACGCCGCCGGCGAGGAACTCGACCGGGCGCTCAAGCTGTTCTTTGCCGGGCCCAACAGCGAGACCGGCGAGGACATCGCCGAGCTGCATCTGCACGGCGGCAAGGCCGTCGTCACCGCCGTGCTGTCGGAGCTGGCGGCGATGGATGGGTTGCGCCATGCTGAGGCCGGCGAGTTTACGCGCCGGGCGTTGCTGAACGGCAAGATCGACCTGCTGGGTGTCGAGGCGCTTGGCGATCTGGTTTCGGCCGAAACCGAGGCTCAGCGCCGCTTCGCGCAATCCAACAGCGGCGCCCGGCAGGCCGAACTCTATTCCGGCTGGCGCGAGCGTCTGGTGCGGGACCGGGCGCTGCTCGAGGCGGAGCTCGACTTTGCCGACGAGGCCGACGTCCCCGGTTCGGTTGCGCGGCAATGCTGGGCGGATGTCGAGCAGTTGGTGGCGGCGATCGGCAGCCATGTCGAAGGCTACCGACGGGCCGAGATGATCCGCGATGGTTACCAGGTGGTTATCGTCGGGCCGCCCAACGCCGGAAAGTCGAGCCTGCTGAACGCACTGGCAAAGCGGGACGTGGCGATCGTCAGCGACGAGGCCGGGACGACCCGCGACCTGGTCGAGGTGGCGCTTGATCTCGACGGGATGAAGGTTGTGGTCACGGACACGGCCGGCATTCGTGAAGGCGCAGGCAAGGTCGAGAGCATCGGGATCGAGCGCGCCAGGGCCAGGGCCGCCGCCGCGGATCTCGTGGTTGCGGTGCGGGCTTGCGACCAGCAGGGCGATATCGGCGAGCTTGGCAACATTGCCGTCCTTGAGGTCACGACAAAGGCCGATCTCGGCGTCGGTGATGCGGGGGCGCTCGCGGTGTCGGTCGTCACCGGCGAAGGGATCGACCGCTTGCTGGCTGAGATCGCCGGGCGGGCAGTTCGCGCTTCCACGACGACCGGCGATGTGGCGCCCTCCCGGCTTCGGCACGTCGACCTTCTTTGGGGAGTGCAGCGGCATCTGACGCTGGCGCTGAATGGTACGGAGGCGGAACTGCGCGCGGAGGAGCTGCGGGCGGCTTCCGATTTGCTCGGCAGGCTCACCGGGGTGATCGACGTGGAAGATTTGCTCGACGTGGTGTTCAGCCAGTTCTGCATCGGAAAGTGATTCACGTGAAACAGCCGCAATCGGCGCGAGCAACTATCGAGCAGTGATTCACGTGAAACATGCCCGGAGCTCCGAGGGTCGACGTTTCACGTGAAACCGCCTTGACGGACTGACGGGCCCGCGGGAAACAACGCGATGATTTCCACAAACCGAACCTTCGATGTCGTCGTGATCGGCGGCGGTCACGCGGGCTGCGAGGCGGCATCGGCCGCCGCACGTGCGGGCGCCCGCACGGCCCTCGTCACGCTGCGCGCCGACACGATCGGCGTCATGTCCTGCAACCCGGCTATCGGCGGGCTGGGCAAGGGCCACCTGGTCCGGGAAATCGACGCGCTCGATGGCCTGATGGGGCGCGTCGCCGACGCGGCGGGCATACAGTTTCGGCTGCTCAACCGAAGCAAGGGTCCCGCCGTGCGTGGTCCGCGAACCCAGGCCGACCGCAAGCTCTACCGCCTCGCCATGCAGGCGGCGATCCGGGAGCAGGACGGGCTTGCGGTGATCGAAGGCGAGGCCTTCGATCTGGAGATCGGCGCGAAGGGGGACGTTGAAGGCGTGGTCCTGGCGACTGGCGAACGGCTGGCGTGCAGGGCGACGGTGCTTACGACCGGAACATTCCTGCGCGGTCTCATCCACATCGGCGAAAAGAAGATCCCTGCCGGACGGATGAACGAGCAGGCATCCACCGGATTGTCGGAGACGCTGCGCCGCGCGGGCTTCGGCCTCGGGCGGCTGAAGACCGGCACCCCGCCGCGCCTGGACGGGCGGACCATCGACTGGTCCGGACTGGAGATGCAGTCGGCCGATGCAGAGCCGACGCCGTTCTCGCTGCTGACCGAGCGGATAGCTGCGCCGCAGGTGCAGTGCGGCATCACACGCACCACACCCGCCTCGCATCAGGTCATCCGGGAAAATCTGCATCGCTCGGCGATGTATTCCGGCTCGATCGAGGGCGTCGGCCCGCGCTATTGCCCGTCGATCGAGGACAAGATCGTCAAGTTCGGCGATCGCGAAGGGCACCAGATATTCCTGGAGCCGGAGGGCCTCGACGACGCCACGATCTATCCGAACGGCATTTCGACCTCATTGCCGGTCGATGCGCAGGAAGTGCTGCTCGGGACAATACCCGGGCTGGAGCGCGCAAAATTCCTCCAGCCGGGCTATGCGATCGAATATGACCACATCGACCCGCGCGAGCTGGAGGGCACCCTCGAGACGCGCCGGGTGGCGGGGCTGTTCCTGGCCGGACAGATCAACGGGACGACGGGCTATGAGGAAGCCGGCGGTCAGGGCATCGTCGCCGGCATCAATGCCGCGCGGGTTGCGCTCGAAGAAGAGCCGCGCCTGTTCAGCCGGACGGAGAGCTATCTCGGGGTGATGATTGACGACCTCGTCAGCCGGGGCATCAGCGAGCCTTACCGGATGTTCACTTCTCGCGCGGAGTTCCGGTTGTCCCTGCGCGCCGACAATGCGGACGAACGCCTGACTCCGGTGGGCAGGGAACTGGGCATCGTCGGGAGCGCGCGGCGTGCCAAATTCGAAGAGCAGCAGGCGCGACTGGATCGAGCGCGGGGCATCACCCACGCTTTGACTCTTACGTCGACGGAAGCGCGCAAGGCCGGGATCGAGGTTCGTCAGGATGGCGTGCGCCGGACGGCGTACCAACTGCGCGCGCAGCCAGAAGTCGTCATTTCGGTCCTCGCGCAAATATGGCCGGTGCTCCGAACGATCGATGCAGC
>JBFXHW010000342.1:0-3418 GCA_050176605.1 Sphingobium sp.
ACTGCGACGGACAGGAGACCGCCCTGATCGAAACCGACATAGCCCGGAGGCGCGCCGATCAGGCGACTGACCGAATGGCGCTCCAAATATACCGACATGTCAAAGCGTTGGAGCGGAATACCGAGAAGCGATGCAAGCTGCCGCGCGACCTCGGTCTTGCCGACGCCGGTGGGGCCGGAGAACAGATAGTTGCCGATCGGCTTGTCTGGATCGCGCAGGCCCGCGCGGGACAGCTTGATGGCCGAGGACAGCACCTCGATCGCCTTGTCCTGGCCGAAGACGACGCGCTTCAGATCGGCCTCGATCGTCGAAAGCACTGTCTTGTCGTCGCTCGATACCGTCTTGGGCGGGATACGCGCCATGGTCGAGATGACGGCCTCGATCTCCTTGGGGCTGATCACCTTCTTGCGCCGCGAGGGCGGGACGAGCATCTGCATCGCGCCGACCTCGTCGATCACGTCGATCGCCTTGTCCGGCAGCTTGCGGTCGTTGATGTAGCGGGCCGAAAGCTCGACCGCCGCCTTGATCGCATCCTGCGTATAGCGGACATGGTGATGTTCCTCGAAATTCGGCCGCAGACCCGCGAGGATCTTGATTGTGTCCTCGATCGAGGGTTCGTTGACGTCGATCTTCTGGAACCGGCGCAGCAGCGCGCGATCCTTCTCGAAATGATTGCGGAATTCCTTGTAGGTGGTGGACCCGATGCACCGGATCGTGCCGCCGGAAAGAGCGGGCTTCAGCAGGTTCGATGCATCCATCGCGCCGCCGCTGGTCGCGCCGGCGCCGATCACGGTATGAATTTCGTCGATGAAAAGGACGGCGTCCGGCATCTTCTCCAGCTCGTTGACGACAGCCTTCAGCCGCTCCTCGAAATCGCCCCGATAGCGCGTGCCCGCGAGCAGCGAACCCATGTCGAGCGAATAGATGACGGCCCCCTTCAACACATCGGGAACGTCGCCTTCGATGATCTTGCGCGCGAGCCCTTCCGCAATCGCGGTCTTGCCCACGCCCGGATCACCGACATAGAGCGGGTTGTTCTTTGACCGGCGGCATAGGATCTGGATCGTGCGGTCGACCTCGGCCGAACGGCCGATCAGTGGATCGACGCGACCTTCCATCGCCTTTTCGTTGAGGTTGACGGTGAACTGGTCGAGCGCGCTGTCCTTCTTCTCCTTTGCGCCGCCTTTCTTTTCCTGCTCGCTCGCCTTGGCCTCCTGCGGCTCGGGCTGGGCCGTGGCCTTGCCGACCCCGTGCGAAAGATAGCTGACCGCGTCGAGGCGGCTCATGTCCTGCTGTTGCAGGAAGTATACGGCATAGCTCTCCCGCTCGGAAAACAGCGCGACCAGCACATTGGCGCCGGTTACCTCATCCTTGCCGGAAGACTGCACGTGCAGGATCGCGCGCTGGACCACGCGCTGGAACCCGCTGGTGGGTGAGGGGTCGATATCATTCTCGACCTTCAGGCTGTCGAGTTCCGTGTCGAGATAATGCGTCACCGCGTCTGTCAGTTCACCCAGGTCGACGCCGCAGGCCTGCATCACCTTGCCCGCATGCTCGTCGTCGATCAGCGCCAGGAGCAGATGCTCCAGCGTGGCATATTCGTGATGCCGCTCCGATGCGTGGGTAAGCGCATTGTGAAGCGTGGTTTCCAGGGACGAAGCAAAGGAAGGCATGTCAGTTCTCCCGGCATCCAAGTGGGATGCCATCCACAATGATGTCGGGACGCCTGAACCCAGGTTCAAGGTCCCGGTCTCGATCCTCTTCCCATCCCGACCCGCCTGCCTCGCCACAAGTCGGCGTGAACGGGGCGAGAAGCGAACTCCGTTTCATTTTCTGAATAACGCCTCGGCGCTTGCCTTATGGTTAACGCTTTGCCCGATCTGTTGACGGGTTCGTTCGATTTCGGATTCGAGCGCGGACACGCGTTCGTGAAGTTCATTGACGGACAGCGGCTCCAGATCCTGGGTCATGAGCTGCTTCAGCGGATCGTCGGCGCGCCGGGGCACATAGTCGTCCATGTCCATGCCCCGAATGTTGACCCTATCGCCGACTCTGTCAATATGGCATGAGACGAGCGGGCGCGCGCCGTTCCCGTCCGGGAATGGCCATCAATCATCTTTTACTGGAGAAACGGGGCATGAATCTGGAGGTGATTTCCAAGGACATGCGCGCGGTGGTTTTTGCCGCACCGGGAGGCCGCGAGGTTCTGAAAGTCGAAAGCGTGCCGATTCCGCTGCCGAAGGCGGGTGAGGTGCTGATCCGGGTGCATTCGGCCGGCGTCAACCGGCCCGACCTGTTGCAGCGCGCAGGAAACTACCCGCCGCCGCCGGGCGCGTCGCCGCTGCTGGGGCTGGAGGTTTCAGGCACGGTGACGCAGATCGGCGACGAGGTTGATCCCGGCCTGCTCGGCCAGCGCGTCTGCGCGCTGTGCAACGGTGGCGGTTATGCAGATTTCGTGGCCGTGCCCGCGGGCCAGTGCCTTCCGGTGCCCGACGATTACGACATGGCCGAGGCGGCTGCGCTGCCCGAAACGCTGTTCACCGTGTGGACCAACCTGTTCGAGCGCGCCTATGCGGTGGAGGGCGACACCGTGCTGATCCACGGCGGAACCAGTGGCATCGGCACGATGGCGATTTCGCTGTGCAACCTGTTCGACGTCAAGACCATCGTCACGTGCGGATCGGACGCAAAATGCGACGCCGCGCGTGATTGGGGCGCGACCCACGCGATCAACTACCGCAGCGAGGATTTCGTCGACGTAGTATCGAAGATTACCGACGGGCAGGGCTGTCAGGCGGTGCTCGACATGGTCGGCGGCGATTACGTTGCGCGCAATCTGCGGTGTCTGGCGGTGGACGGGCGGCATGTCTCGATCGCGGTGCTCGGCGGTTCGCGGGCGGAGATATCCATAGGCGATATCATGCGGCGGCGGCTGACGCTGACCGGGTCAACATTGAGGCCCCGCTCGACCATGTTCAAGGCGCTGGTCGCCGACGAAATCAGCCGCCATGTCTGGCCTCACGTGCAGAGCGGCCGGTTGCGCCCGGCGATGGACCGGATATATCCGCTGAAGGAAGCCGCCGCGGCGCATGGGCGCATGGAGGCGGGCGAGCATTTTGGCAAGATCGTGCTGCGGGTCGACGAATCGCAATAAGCATTTCTCTTGCCCTTGGCGTCGCATTGGCCTAGATCGGCCCTATCGAGGCCATCCTGCACGGGTGGCCCTTATTGTTTGAAATTCCGGAGCATTGCCAGTGTCTCACCCCCTGATGCCTCATGCGACCGCCGCCTGGCTGATCGACAATACGGCTCTCACCTTTCCCCAGATCGCAGAGTTCTGCGGCCTGCACATCCTGGAAGTGCAGGCGATCGCGGACGAGACGGCCAGCACCAAATTTACGCCGCGCGATCCCGTCCG
>JBFXHW010000343.1:0-3418 GCA_050176605.1 Sphingobium sp.
ATGCCTACGCCAGCGCAGAAACCAAAGGCCGTCTCTCAGCTGTATGACGATGCCTTCTACGATTATCAGCTCGCGCACTCCTATTCGAGTGCGCAGGTCTTTGTGGAACATCTGGCGAAAATATACAGGCCGCACTCCGTTGCAGATGTGGGCTGTGGGCGCGGCCCCTGGCTCAAGGCATTCGGGGAATCGGGCGCCGGACAGTTGGTCGGCTTTGATGGTTCATGGAACGGCCCGCATAATCTTGTCGATCCGGCCATCGAATTTCGTGCTGTCGACCTGAATAGCCTGACACCTGGACCGGACCTAGGCCAGAAGCGATTCGATCTCGCAATGTCACTGGAAGTCGCCGAGCACCTCAAACCGGAACGATCGCCAATGGTCGTTGCGAGCATGTGCGCCCTTTCGGATGTCGTGATGTTCGGCGCGGCAATTCCTCACCAACCCGGAACCGGTCACATCAACACCGAGTTTCCATCATTCTGGGCGCGGCTATTCGCCGACAACGGCTTTTTGACCTATGATTATTTCCGACCCGAGATTTGGGGGCGCAAGGGCATCCCTTATTGGTACCAGCAAAACACGATACTTTATGTCCGAAACGGGCACCCGCTTCATGAGAAACTTCGCGAGGCGGGGTACCGTCCGATCGACAGACTGGAAACGCTGGATGCGGTTCACCCCGCCATGTTCGAATGGTTCGCGAGCGAGACAGGAAGCAGCCGTATCCGCCGGAAAATAAGGGAACGGGTCAAAAAAATCTTGCCTGAATCAGCGATTGCCCGATTGAGCGCGATCCGCCGGGCCGCGAAGCGCCAGCCAGCCTGATCAGCAACGCCTGACTACCACCATTTCTCCGGCCGTGCCGTGAAACCCGCGCGTTCTTCCAGCGCGAGGCTCGCATTCAGAACGCCCTGCTCATCAAGCGCCTTGCCGACGATCTGAAGGCCGAGCGGAAGCCCGGCGCTGTCCAGCCCGCCGGGTACCGACATCGCGGGCAATCCCGCGAGGCTCGCGGGCACGGTGAACACATCGTTCAGATACATGGCGAGCGGATCGGCCTGCTTCTCGCCCAGCGCGAAGGCCGTGCTCGGCGCGGTGGGCGTCAACAGCAGGTCGCATTTTTCCCAGGCGGCATCGAAATCGCGTGCGATCAGCGACCGGACCTTGCAGGCCTGCGTGTAATAGGCGTCATAGAAACCGGCGGAAAGCACATAGGTGCCGATCATGATGCGGCGCTTGACCTCGTCGCCGAAACCGGCGGCGCGCGTCGCGGCATACATGTCCTGCAATCCCGCGCCATCGGGCAGGTCGCGCAGGCCGTAGCGCACGCCGTCATATCGGGCGAGATTCGACGAGGCCTCGGCGGGGGCGATGATATAATAGGTCGGCAGCGCGTATTGGGTGTGCGGCAGCGACACCTCGACCACCTCCGCACCCGCATCCTTCAACCAGGCTATTCCCCTGTCCCACAGCGCCTCGATCTCGGGATTGAGGCCATCCGGACGATATTCCTTGGGAATTCCGACGGTCTTGCCCTTGAGGTCTGACGAGAGGCCTACCTCCCATTGCGGCACGGGTAGATCGAGGCTGGTCGCGTCCTTCGCATCGAACCCCGCCATCGCCTCCAGCAATATCGCATTGTCCCTCACGGTGCGGGCCATTGCGCCCGCCTGATCCAGCGACGAAGCAAAGGCGACTATGCCCCAGCGCGAACAGCGACCATAGGTCGGCTTTATCCCCGAAATGCCGGTAAAGGCCGCCGGCTGGCGGATCGAGCCGCCGGTGTCCGTGCCCGTCGCGGCGGGGCACAGGCGCGCGGAAATCGCGGCCGCGCTGCCGCCCGACGACCCGCCGGGCGTCAGGTCCTTCGCGCTGCCGTCTCGCCAAGGCGAAATCACATTGCCGAAGGCGCTCGTTTCGTTGGACGATCCCATGGCGAACTGATCGAGATTGAGCTTGCCGAGCATGCCCGCTCCCGCATCCCACAGCTTGCCGGACACCGTCGACTCATAGGTCGGCACGAAACCTTCGAGGATATGGCTGGCCGCCGTGGTCTGCACACCCTGGGTACAGAACAGGTCCTTCATACCGAGCGGGACGCCCGAGAGCGGCTTGAGGTCACCGGATTTACGCGCGGCGTCGGCGACATCGGCCGCCTCCAGCGCCTTCTCCGGCGTTTCCACGATATAGGCGTTGAGCGCCTTGCCGTCAGCAACAGCCGCGTTGAACGCTTCCGCCACCTCGCGCGCCGAAAAACCGCCGTCGCGCACGCCATCGCGGATTTCCGCAACCGTCAGATCGGTTAGATCAGCCATTATTCGATCACCTTGGGCACGGCGAAAAAGCCATGCTCCGCCTGCGGCGCATTGGCCAGCACCTTGTCCCGTACATTGCCGTCCGTCACAGCATCTTCGCGCAGACGCAGATGATTGGGGATGACGGCTGTCATCGGCTCGACGCCTGTCACATTCACCTCGCCAAGCTGCTCCACCCAGCCAAGAATATTGTTGAGTTCAGGAACGAGCCGGTCGGCCTGCTCGTCCGTCACGGCGATTCGGGCAAGGCTCGCGACCTTTTTCACGGTGTTGATATCTACGCTCATGGGGAAGGCCGCTACCACCGGCATCGCCCCCCTTCAAGGCCGATTGCGCTTGCCATTGGCGGCCAGATGCACAAAACGCACGCACGGATGGTGCGCTTGAGCTTGCCAGACTCCGCTTTTTATGTTGCAGTGCACAAATGGAGCGTCGATGGCGGCACGGAAATTCCTCTACATCGTGGCGGCCCTCGTCGTGCTGACGCTGGGGTCCGGCTTCGCCTATCGCATGTGGGGCCAGCGCATGCTGGGCGCCGTCATGGTGCCGAGCGCACGCTTTTCTCCGCCAAAGCCCCTGACAATGGCGGATTATGCCGACCGCGGGCTGTGGCTGGCGCGACCGGACATCAGCGAATCAAACGCATCGCTTTGGGTACCCAAGGGTGTCAGACGGTCCCTCCCCGGCCCCGTCGCCGTGTTTTACGTGCATCCGACCACCTATATGGCGCCGTTCAATACCGCACGCTGGAACGCAAGTTTTCAGGACAAGGAGAGCGAGGAACTCGCGCAGCGGTTCACGATGCTGCAATCGAGCGCATTCAACCGTGTTGGCGCGATATGGGCGCCGCGCTATCATCAGGCGCATTTCGGCGCCTTCCTGACGGACAGCGACAGCGCCACCAAGGCGATAGACGCGGCCTATCGGGATGTTGTGGCGGCCTTCGATGCTTTCCTTGCTGCCAATCCAGAAGGCCCCGTCATCCTTGCGGGTCACAGTCAGGGTTCGCTCCACCTGATGAGTCTGATGAAGGAGCGAGTTGCGAGGAAGGCCATCGCACGGCGCATCGTCGCCGCCTACCTGATCGGCTGGCCGGTCTC
>JBFXHW010000344.1:0-3414 GCA_050176605.1 Sphingobium sp.
GGGGGACGCTCCACCGAGCGATGCGCCCGCCAGCGAGCCGAAAGCGCAGGGGCTGTCGCCATGATGGCTCTTGCCGTCCGGCGCGCCCGGAGTATCCATCGGGATCGCAATGCGTATCGCCGTCGCATTCTGGTCGGCGCAAAGCATCACGGTGAAGGTGCGGCTGCCCGGCGCAGGCATATAGCCCGCCGGAACGAGTGCACGAACTGCCAGAGCCGCGCCGATCATCAACATCGCCAGCACGGCGTTGCGGAAGAGAAGGGCGCGCAGGCTAATCATCGCTTGCGCCTCCTAGTCGGAGGCCTTTGCGATGTCATCCTCTTTGTGAGCGGTCAGCGGACGCGCGGTCCCCCAAAGGGCAACGGCGGAGGCGGACGGCGCGTGCCGCGGGGCAATTGTGCCTGATAGGCGCGGCCGCAATGTTCGACGCAATAGGGGAAACCCGGGTTCACCTTCTCGCCGCAGAAATGGAAATCGGGCTCGCCAGGATGGCCCATGGGCCATTTGCAGATCTTTTCCGTGAGGTCGAGCAGGCTCGTCTTGTCGGCGATTTCCGGGCTCGGTTTCGCGGGTACAAGGCGGCGCGGAGGCGCGGGAGGAATCGGCGCCTGCTGGTCGCCGGGACCTTGACGCAGGAAACCGCCCGGGCCGATCGAGACTATGCGCGGCTGCGGCGTGGCAGGCTGGGCTTCGACCGATGCCGCTTCCCGATCGTCGGTGGCGGCGGCGGGCGGGGCGGCGTGGCTCGGCGCTTCGCGCGGCGGTGGCGGTGCCGCCGCTTTCTTGGGCGCGGGCTTCTTGCGCGGCGCGTCATTGGCCTTGACCGGCGACGGTCGCGACTGGAGGCCGAGGCGATGAGCCTTGCCAATGACGGCATTGCGGCTGACCCCGCCGAGCTCTTCCGCGATCTGACTCGCGGTCATGCCCTTTTCCCACAAGGTTTTCAGTTGGTCGATACGCTCGTCAGTCCAGGACAAGACTCGCTCCATTATTCATGATGATCAAGAGGGGCATATGGCGGCGGAAGGGCGATAGTTCAACAGTCTTGGCAATTATGGGGGTATTTGGCCTTGCCCGCCCGCCACGCAGCCGATAATCGCATGAACCATGAACGGCCCCAGCGACACAGTTCCTCCACCAGCAAAGATCGTCCTGCCCGAGCCCGGCGTTCCACGCATCCGCAACGTCAACTGGGCCGGATCGCGCGCGCTATATGTAAAGGAGGTGCGGCGGTTCCTGAAGGTGCAGTTGCAGACGATATGGGCGCCTTCGCTCACGACGCTGCTGTTCCTCGTGATCTTCTCCGTCGCGCTGGGCGGGCAGCGGCGTTCCGTGCTCGGTGTGCCCTTTGCCGATTTCATTGCCCCCGGCCTCATCATGATGGGGATGATACAGAACGCTTTCGCCAACGCGAGCTTCGGCATGCTGGTCGGGAAGATACAGGGCACGATCGTCGATTATCTGATGCCGCCGCTGTCGACCTCCGAACTGCTGTTCGCGCAGGTCGCGGCCGCGATGACGCGGGCGATCTTCGTCGGCGGGGCGATCAGCCTGGCCATCGCGCTGTGGCCGGGCGTCGATCTGGTGCCACGCCACCCCTGGGCGATCATCGCCTTCGGCTTGCTGGGAACGATGTTCGTCAGCCTGCTCGGCGTGCTGACCTCGATCTGGGCGGAGAAGTTCGATCATGCCGCTGCCATCACCAATTTCGTGATCGCGCCGCTGTCGTTGCTTTCCGGCACCTTCTACTCGGTCGACCGGCTTTCACCGCTGTTTCAGACGATCAGCCACGCCAATCCGTTCTTCTACGCAATCTCGGGCTTCCGCTATGGTTTTCTCGCGGTTGCGGACACGGAGGTGTGGCGTGGTCTCGCCGTGCTGGCCGGACTGAACATCGTGCTGTCGGTGCTGTGCTATCGCCTGATCAGGAGTGGCTGGAAAATCAGGCCCTGACGGGGCTTCCGCGCCCCGCCGCTCTCAATGCCGGTAATTCGGGCGCAGGCTGTACCTGCCCTCGCTATAGGTGCCGAACAGCCCCTCGATCGCGGGATGGTCGATCGGTTCGTCGCTATCGTCACGCAACAGGTTCTGCTGGCTGACATAGGCGATATAGCTGCCGTCCGCATTCTCCGCGAGCAGATGGTAGAAGGGCTGTTCCTTCGACGGGCGCATCTCTTCGGGTATCGCCTCATACCATTCGTCGGTGTTGGCGAACACCGGATCGATGTCGAAGACGACGCCGCGAAAGCTGAACATGCGGTGGCGCACCACGTCTCCGATGTTGAAGCTGGCATGGGTGACGGAGGGAGCGGTGGGGACCGGTGCCTGGCCGACGCGAACGTGAGCTGACTGGTTCATGCACCCTATGTAGGCCCTGCCGCGCCGCATACAAGAAAAATGCGGCAACGCGACTTGGCAAAGGCCCATCTGTCGGTTAAGTGCCGCCGCTCGACCGGCTATCGCAGGTGCCGAAACCCGCCCGTTTTGCGGCGGCTTGGGTCCACTTGAGGAGAGGTGGCAGAGTGGTCGAATGCGCCGCACTCGAAATGCGGTTTACGGGCAACCGTAACGTGGGTTCGAATCCCACCCTCTCCGCCAATGTTTCCATCATCTTTATGTTTGGTCGTTCGGAATTGTCTGAATTCTGCGGGTTTATCGGAAAATTTCTCCGTCTGAATTCGCTCTTGTTCTCCACTGATCGCGTCGTGATGTGGGCCTGAACGTGGGTCTGTGGGTTTCACTTGTTGACGGAATCTGTTAGTGCGGGGCCATGGGAAAGCTCACCGCATTGCAGATGAAGTCGCTGGTTGCGCCGGGCCGCTATTCGGATGGTGACGGATTGATTCTGAAGATCGGTCCGACTGGGGGCCGCAGCTGGATCCTGCGCATCCAGATGGATGGACGGCGGCGAGATATCGGGCTTGGCGATGCGAAGCTCGTGTCGCTGAAAGAGGCAAGAGAGGCTGCAGGGGAATTGCGCAAGCTTGCGCGCTCAGGCGTTGATCCTCTGGCTGAACGGCGCAGGCAGATGGTGATCATTCCAACTTTCAGGGAGGCCTGCAAGCTTGTCCATGCCGAACTGAGCAAGGGCTGGAAGAATGGTAAACATAATGACCAGTGGCTGACGACACTGGAAAACTATGCATGGTCCAGGTTGGGAGCCCTCAGGGTCAATGAGATCGAAGGGCCGTTGATCCGTGATGTACTGGCCGAGATCTGGCTCGCAAAACCCGAAACGGCACGGCGGGTCAAGCAGCGTATCGGTGTCGTGCTGGACTGGTGTTACGCGAAGGGCTTTCGTCCATCTGAAGCGCCTATGCGCTCGCTGTCAAAGGGTTTGCCGCGTCAACCGAAGAAAGATGGGCACTTCGAGGCAATGCCTTATGAAGATGTGCCCGCATTTCTCGAGACACT
>JBFXHW010000345.1:0-3395 GCA_050176605.1 Sphingobium sp.
GTACCGAGATCCTGGTCGCCAGCGTGCGCCATCCTATCCATGTGCTTGAAAGCGCGAAGATTGGTGCTGATGTGATGACGGCGCCCCCCGCCGTGATCCGCGCGCTCTTCAACCACCCGCTGACCGATAAGGGCATCGAGGGATTCCTCGCCGACTGGGCCAAGACCGGACAGACGATCGGCTAATACTGGCTTTCATGTTTCGATCCGTCTTCGCGCTCTTCCTGCTGCTGATCGCCGTTCCCACCGCCGCGCGGGAGCCGGCGACTGCAAGGGTCAGGCTGGAAACCAGCATGGGGCCGATCGTCATTGAGGTCGATCTGCGGCGTGCGCCGATCACATCGAAGAATTTCCTCGCTTACGCCGACCAGAAGCGATTTGACGGCACGAGCTTCTACCGCGCCGCGCGCTACAAATCCGCGCAGCATTATGGGCTCGTGCAGGGCGGTATCGACCACACCATCAGCCGCGCCCTCGTACCGATTGCACATGAACCGACCAGCAAGACCGGGCTCAAGCATCTGGACGGAACCGTCTCGATGGCGCGCAACCGGCCGGGTACGGCCATGGGCGATTTCTTCATCTGCGTGGGCGTGTGCACCTATCTCGACGCCGGACCAAATGGACAACCGCCCGGCTACGCAGCATTCGGAAGGGTGGTCAGCGGTATGGAAATCGTCCGCAAGATCCTCGCGCTTCCCACATACAAGGGCGGCTATTCGCGCACCACGATGGGCCAGTCGATCATCGACCGCGTCAAGATCGTGAGCGCCCGAAGGGTGCCGGGTTAAGCGGGTCTGATTCCCTTCTAGTTCCGAAGTTTTTGAACGCGCCCCGCCGCATGATTGCCGGCGATCCAGCCGAATGTGCCCGCGCTCGCGATTGAGCCCGCATAATAATCGCGAAATACGCCGCCGGCGCAGGGCGGGCTGGCGTAAAGGCCGGGGATGGGCAGGCCCTGCTGATCGAGCACCTGCGCCGTCGTGTTTATCGCAAGCCCGCCCATCGTGTAGACGACCCCTGCGGTGAACGGCCAGGCATAGAACGGCGGCGTAGCGATTTTACGAAGCTCCGAGCGGTAGAATTCGAGGTTGGGATCGCCCGCGTCAGCCGCCTGGTTATTTTCTTCGATCGTTTTCAGAAGATTGGCCCGGTAAATCTGGTTCGGGCCGACTTTCGCGAAATGGTCGACAAGCGCCTCGATGCTGTCGAACTTGAATAGCACTTCGCCCTCAAGCCGTTCCCGCGTCGCGAACTTTTCACCCTCGCTGGCGCCCGTGCCCGGTTCGGGCATCCGCAAATCGACGATTTCCGAATACATCGCCTCATCGAAGATCATCACGCCGGTCGCACGGGGTTGGCGCGCGGTTGCCTGAGCCACCCGGTAGCGGATTTCGCCCTCGTCGACATAGCGTTTGCCGTTGAGGTTGACGGCAATGAAGCCGGGCGGCGTGTTGAAGAACAGCAGGTTGAACAGATC
Organism: Sphingobium sp.; assembly: GCA_050176605.1. Taxonomy (GTDB): domain Bacteria; phylum Pseudomonadota; class Alphaproteobacteria; order Sphingomonadales; family Sphingomonadaceae; genus Sphingobium. Next base: position 1,480 of record JBFXHW010000345.1, read on the forward strand.
GGTCTTGTCGGCGTCGGTTGCTTGCCGCCATTGGGTGAGATCTTCCATCGGCCGGCGCGCTGGAAAGGCGCTCATGTAGCTTCCGTAGATCCCGCTCATCGACTTGCTCAACCCGGCGCCCACTTCCTGACCCAGGATCATGCCCTCGCCACGATGATAGGGGGAGCCGACGGCGGAGATCATATCCGCTTCCGGGCTGATATAGCGGGTGCATAGCTCCTTGTTGTTCTGGAAGCCGCCCATCGAAAGAATGATGTTGCGCGCCTTGATGTTGATAATCTGGCCGTCTTCCTCATCGGGCGATGTGGTCCACCGTCGGGCGGTCAGGCCCACGATCGAGCCGCGCTCATCGGTCAGGATCTTGCGCGCGCGTGTCTTGAGCAGGAGCGTGCCACCGGCGTCAGCGAAAAGCCGTTCCATGCTGTCGAAATATTCGCGGCATTGCGGTTCGGACGGCGCGCCAGGCGTCGTACCCATCCAGATATCGATTCCCGGCTGCGTGCCGGGTCGCACAGCTGCGCCGATTGATTTCAGCCAGGCAGTATATTTGAGATAGCCATCAAAATAGGCGCGGCTGAACGCGGGGTCGTGCATGCCATGCGTGACCTCCAGATATTCCTCATAGCTGTTGGCACCGCCGATGCGGATCCCGCCGCCTGACATCGCAGAGCTGCCGCCTGTGGCGGAATCGATCTCGATTACGAGCGTACTCGCCCCCGTGCGAGCTGCCGCGACGGCTGCCGACATGCCGCCATTGCCGGAACCGGCGACAAGGACGTCGACTTCATAATCCCAGTTGTGCGGCAATGCGCCGTTGCTTTCCGTCATTATTCTCTCCCGATGTCACGGCTCGCCGGCCCGGTTCGCGCCAAACAAGCCACCTGATGCGCTCGTATTAAAACGATGGTTTTAATACGTCAATCGGGCGGCTGGATTGACGTCGCGGATGGTTGTCGGCATCGGCATCGCGGCATGAAGCAGTCGAACCCTCAGGAGTCCCAGGCGGACAACCCAGGCACCAAGGAGAATCTGCTGGCCGCTGCGGAACAGCTGTTCAGTAAGCATGGCATCGAAGCGGCATCGCTTCGCCAGATCAGCAAGCTTTCAGGCAATCGCAACCTGTTCGCCGCCCAATATCATTTTGGCGACAAGGACAGTTTGATCCACGCCATCCTGGAAAAGCATGCGCCCAAGCTTGACGCGCTGCGCGCCCGGATGCTGCAGGATGCACAGCCGCTGGAAACGATGACGCCGACCGAGATACTGACGCTCATCATACGCCCGTTGGCGACATATCGGGATGCCAAGGGCGAGCGCCGGTTTCTGCGCTTCCTGAAATTTGTCATGCAATATGATCCGTATAGCCAGCGCTGGACGGAGCATCATGACGCGGCGCCCAACACGCGCGCCGTTTATGTGGCGCTACGTCGGGCGCTCTCTCGACCGGACGAGGCAAGCTGGCACTGGAAGCTCGGTCTGGTCGGCCGGATGATCGTGGAGGCGATCGTGGAATATGACCTGCATGGCAGGCCGGCCGGCTTGTCCGAAGACGATCTGGTTCGCGAGGTTGCGGTGATGGCGGCGGGCGCCCTGTCAGCGTGAAGCTTGGGCAGGCGCGCTATTTCTTCGGCCGGGGAGGGCGCGGTCCGTCGCGACGCGGGCGCGGCTTGTTGCCGGGGCCAGGCCGATTATGAAACGGTCGGGCAGCCGGTTCGCCGGAGCGGCCCGCCGGACCTTGCGTCGAAGGGCGTGGCGTCGGGGCGGGTCGCCCACTTGAGACCGAGTAACCCTCCTTCAACAGCCGCGTGAAGCCATCGCGGACGCCACGGGTGATGCTGTCCTGCAATTCCTTGGGCAAATCGGCGAACGTGGTGTTGGCGTGAATCGCGTTGATGTCGCGCAGCAGACTGTTGGGC
>JBFXHW010000346.1:0-3383 GCA_050176605.1 Sphingobium sp.
GATCAGGCGCAGCATGCGGCCGGCGCGTCGCGTGGCATGCTCGACAAGGTGTCGGAAGTCGCAGCAGCAGCGGATCAGTCGGCTCTCGCGATGCGCGAGGCGGCGCATATATCGGCCGGGCTGATCCGCGCCATCGAGGAAACCCGTGCGCAGGTGGAAAATTCCGCCGAAATCGCCCAGCGGGCCAGTGCACAGGCAGGTGATGCGGTTTCGACCTCGGCACTGCTGTCCGATCATGCCAAGTCGATCGAATCGATCCTCGGGCTTATTCGCGACATCGCCGGACAGACGAACCTGCTCGCGCTCAACGCCACGATCGAGGCGGCCCGCGCTGGCGATGCCGGGCGCGGCTTCGCCGTCGTTGCGCAGGAAGTGAAGTCGCTCGCCAGCCAGACGGCGCGCGCGACAGACGAAATCGCCAACAAGATCGGGGCCATCCAGAATTCCACCCGCCAGTCACTCGACACCAACCAGCGTATCCGCGAAACCGTGACCGACGTGCAGGACAGCGCTGAACGCATCCGCATGGCGATGGAGCAGCAGGCGCAGACCGTGACGATGATTACCGCCGCCGTTGACGAGACCGCACTGGCCGCCGACTCCATGTCCGGCACGGTCGCGACGATCCGCCGCGACACGGAGGTCGTGGCCTGCGAGATAGACGATCTGGAACAGGGCTTCTCGACCGTCGAGGGCATGCTGCGCAAGCTGAGCGACGCGTCGGGCGAATTCACCCGCAACGTCGCCTGATCAACCGATTACTACTGACCCAAGCAAAAACCCCGCCTTCCGGCGGGGTTTTCTTATGCAACTGACGCCGGACGGCAAAGTCAGGCGGCGTCTTCCGCTTTCTTGTCCTTGTCGATGAACACGCGGACAGGCTCCTTGCGCCCATCGACGACGTCCTTGTCGACCACGACCTCGGCCACACCCTGCATCGAGGGCAGATCGAACATCGTGTCCAGCAATATGCCCTCTATGATCGAACGCAGGCCGCGCGCGCCGGTCTTGCGCTCGATCGCCTTCTTGGCGATGGCGGTCAACGCGTCGTCCGTGAAGGAAAGTTCGACCTCCTCCATCTCGAACAGCTTGCGATACTGCTTCACCAGCGCATTCTTCGGTTCGACGAGGATCTTCACCAGCGCGACGACATCCAGATCCTCCAGCGTCGCGATGACCGGCAGACGCCCGACAAATTCGGGGATAAGTCCGAATTTCAGCAGGTCTTCCGGCTCGCTCTGCGCGAGGAGGACACCGGTCCGGCGCTCTTCCGGCGCGGCGACATGCGCCCCGAAACCGATGGACTTCGCTTCCAGCCGATCACCGATGATCTTTTCGAGACCCGCAAACGCACCGCCGCAGATGAACAGGATGTTGGTCGTGTCGACCTGAAGAAATTCCTGCTGCGGATGCTTGCGCCCGCCCTGCGGCGGAACAGAGGCGGTCGTCCCCTCCATCAGCTTCAGCAGCGCCTGCTGCACGCCTTCGCCGGAGACGTCGCGGGTGATCGACGGGTTCTCCGCCTTGCGGCTGATCTTGTCGATTTCGTCAATATAAACGATGCCGCGCTGTGCCTTTTCGACGTTATAGTCGCTGGCCTGCAACAGCTTCAGGATGATGTTCTCGACATCCTCGCCGACATAGCCTGCCTCGGTCAGTGTCGTCGCATCCGCCATGGTGAACGGCACGTCGAAGGTCTTGGCAAGCGTTTGCGCGAGCAGCGTCTTTCCGCACCCGGTCGGCCCCACGAGAAGGATATTCGACTTGGCGAGTTCGACATCGCCAGCCTTCTGTCCGTGATTCAGGCGCTTGTAATGATTGTGCACGGCGACCGAGAGTACACGCTTTGCCCGCGCCTGGCCGATCACATAATCGTCCAGTACGTCGCAGATTTCCTGCGGCGTGGGCACGCCTCCGTCCTTCTTGCCGACTATGCCGCCCTTCGTCTCTTCGCGGATAATGTCGTTGCAGAGCTCAACGCACTCGTCGCAGATGAAGACGGTCGGTCCAGCGATCAGCTTGCGCACTTCGTGCTGCGACTTGCCGCAGAACGAGCAATAAAGCGTACTTTTCGAATCGGACCCGGTCAGTTTCGTCATTCCTGTCTTTCCTGACCCGGCCTGGGCAACATCAGGTTGCCCATGCTGGCCGGGCATTCTGGGGCCATCCTAACCCGCCATTTCCGTGTTCCACAAGGGGTAGAATAACGTTTTGAGATTAATAGCACCTTATGAGCCGTCCGATTCTGCAACGACGGGACGCTTGTCGAAGACCTGATCAACGATGCCGAAAGCCTTGGCTTCCTCGGCCTCGAGGAAGGTATCGCGATCCATGGCGGTCTCGATCTTGTCCAGCGGCTGGCCGGTATATTGCGAATAGAGGCCGTTGAGCCGCTGACGTATCCGCAGGATTTCCTTGGCCTGAATCTCGATGTCCGATGCCATGCCCTGCGCGCCGCCGGAGGGCTGATGCACCATGATGCGCGCGTTGGAAAGCGCGATCCGCATCCCAGGTTCGCCCGCGGCCAGCAGGAAGCTGCCCATGCTCGCGGCCTGGCCGATGCACACCGTGCCGACCTTCGGCCGGATATATTGCATCGTATCGTGGATGGCCATTCCCGATGTCACCACCCCGCCGGGCGAGTTGATGTACATGTAAATGTCCTTCTTCGGATTTTCCGATTCGAGGAACAGCAGCTGGGCGACGATCACCGAAGCCATATGATCCTCGACCTGCCCGGTCACGAAGATGATCCGCTCGCGCAACAGGCGGGAATAGATGTCGAAGCTGCGCTCGCCCCGATTCGACTGCTCGATGACGACGGGTACCAGCGCGGCCATGGGGTCGAAGCTGCGATCGGAGAAACTGTTGTGCATGATGCTCTTTCAGACTTTTGTTTTGCCCGGCACCTACATCGTGGCAAATCGGCCCAGGTTCAAGGGGGGATATCCCTCGACCCAAGCTAGCCCCCGGGCGGTTAACAGCCGCTTAGCGTCCGTTCGACAGGTCTCCGGGCGCGGTATGGGCCAGATAGGCGAGCCTTTTCACCTCCTGCCTCCCCCGCACCACAGTATCGAGAATGAGGCCGCACATGCCGTTCAGCACCGCGACGATCATCATGCCGGTCGCAAGGATCGCGGTCGGGAAGCGCGGAACGAGGCCGGTCTCCAGCCAGGTCAACAGCAACGGAAAGGCCAGCCCTACCGATATCGCGGCGAACAGGCCACCGACCAGGCCGAAGAACCAGATCGGCCGTTCGACGCGATAGAGCGTGATCTTCGTCCGCAGGATGCGCCAGCCGTCACGCCAGGTCGAAAGCTTGCTTTCGGATCCCTCGGGTCTCGCCGCGGAGACCGTATCCTTGTCCGCATCCGGCATGGCCT
>JBFXHW010000347.1:0-3381 GCA_050176605.1 Sphingobium sp.
CCGGTCATCTGCGCGACATGCGCCTCATGCCCTCGCGCCCGCAGGATCGCCGCCGTTTCCGCATAGCCCGCGCCGCCGGACCATGCGCCGTGCACCAGAACATAGCATGCCATCCGTCTCTCTCCCCGGCCGGGCGGCGGCCGGGACGGGGACGCCGAGTGGCCATCCGCGCCTTATCGCGTTAGCAGGGAGGGTGCCACCCCTGTGCGGGGGATCAGGGAGAAGACCATGTATATTCCCACGCCCTGGCTGATCGGCGTCGTCATTGTGCTGGCGCTGATCTTCATCGCGCTGTGGCGGCGCGGATCGGACGATGCGCGGCGGCGCAACGAGCTGATGGGCATAGACAGCGACCATTTCTCGCGCGGAGTGCCGTCGGCCCCGGCGCTGGCCGCGCTGACGCCGGAGATCGAGGCCGAGATCCGCAGACTGATCGGTGCGCGCAGGAAGATCGATGCGATCAAACTGGCGCGCGAGACGACTGGCATGGGGCTGAAGGACGCGAAGGACTATGTCGAGGGGCTTTAGAAGGCGATGATGGAGGACTTATTCCCCCTCTTCCTCCCCCTCCGGAGCCTGGTCGATTTCGGTCGGCCATTGCGGTCTTTCGCCCTTGTCGATGCTCTCGACCATTCTCTGGGAAATGGTAGCCAGCGTCCGGTCGTGCGGATCGGCGACAAGTGGCATCAGCGTCGTTCGGGCATGGGGCAAGTCATCGCGATCGATGTACAGATGGGCGAGGTCGAGCCGGACCCCTGAATCGAATGGCGCAAGTTCCAGAGCACGCCTCAGCGCTTCGAACGCAATCTCGGGCAGTGTCCCCCCAACCGCGGCGAAGGAGCGATAGAAATAGATGAGCGGCACCGGGTGGTCATGCTCCAGCTTGTTCAGCGCGATGAACGGCGTGCGGGCCTGGGCGAAGGCATCGGCATCCCCGCTTTCGTAGGCCTTGCGGAAAAGCGCATAGCCCTTTTGCACATAGGCATCGGGGATCGAGGGGTCGGCCGCGATGGCCCTGTCGGCGGCGTTGATCGCCGCATCGTCATGGCCGGCGTCATATTCCGCTTCGGCCAGTCCGGCGAGAACGGCTGGATCATCCGGATAGCTGGCGGCCAGCTTGCGCGCCTCTTCAACCACACTCTCCACCGCCCCTTTGGGCACGCCCGCCTTTAACCGCATGATGACGGGCATCATCGCCACTTCGCCCGCGCGCAGTTCCCTGACGGAAGGCTCATTGAACACCGGCAGGGTCTCCGGGGAGAGTTTCAGATATGTCATACGGCTCCGCACCAGATAGGTGTCCAGATCCGACTCCAGCGTTTTCAGGTCACCGAATGCCTCCTGCGCGGCCGCCAGTGACGGCTTGCCCTCCCCCAACAGCAGCAGATAGGTCCGAAACTGCGATTTCCGTTCCTTGTTGAACATCAGATAGTGGAAGAGCAGCCAGCTCTTTCCATAATAGGAATCGTACTGGCCTTTCTTGCGCCACTCCCGATAGGCATCTTCATCCAGCAGCGCCGTCAGGGGCACTTCACGGGAAAGAAACAGCTCTGCTGCGCGATGAATGGCGGGCTTGCCAAGCCCTACCGAGCCATCGCGCTCAAAGGATGCCGCCGAATAGAATTCGGCCGCGCCTTCGGAAACCCATCGCGGCATCACGGCACCCTGCGCACCGATGAAGAAATGATGGGCATATTCGTGAAACAGCACGGTCATCGCCCAGCTTTCCTTGTCGGAACGAACAGGAATGTCGGGAACGAATGCCGATGATGCACCAGCGGCGGGGCGATAGAAACCGGCGGTGAATTTGTCGCCATCGGCCTTCAGGTCCCGCACCTTGGCTTCGGAACCCGCAACATAGATGGTCACGCGATTGGAAGGGCTAGGAACCGGCAGGTCCGCGCCGGTCACATAGGCCATGGCGGCATGAAAATGTTCGAGATTTTCGGTAAATTTGCGGATGCGTTCCGGCTTGTCGTCGGCGTAGATGACGAAATGGTCGCTCGACACCGCATACCATTTCGCCTGCGCCGCCGTCGGCGCAAGCAGCGCCATGACCATCAAGAGAAACCGCATAGCCTCCTCCCCCAAACACCCTGATTTACCGTGACCGCCTTCCAAGCCAAAGAGCTTTTCACGGAATTGGCGCCGGAATGGAAACAGTTTGCGCGCGGTGGGGAAACGCCAGCCCGCCCCTGCCCTAGAACTTTCCCGCCAGCGCGGCGGCTTCGGGATCGGCTCCGCCCTTGTCCGCATCGCCGCCGCCTGAATTGCCCGCCGCGACCTGCCAGGCGAAGAACAGCACGCCCGCCGCCCAGAACAGTGCGGACCAGCGGCTGCGGAACAGGCGCGAGAAATTGAGCATCGGCGACATGTTATCGCAACGGAGTTAATCCTCCGTATAGTGGCCGGAACATCGCGCCCGACGGACGGTTACTCCTGCACCAGAGAAAAGGACTTCCCATGACCACCAATATCGCGACCGCCCGCTATGACGGGTTCGGCAAGGACGGCAAAGGCCATGTCTCGACCAAATCCGGCGCGCTTGACAATCCCTATGGGTTCGCCACGCGGTTCGAAGGCGCGCCGGGCACCAACCCCGAAGAAATGATCGCGGCGGCGCATGCCTCCTGCTTCACCATGGCGACCAGCTTTGCGCTGGCGAAGGCGGGCTATAATGACGGCTCGCTGGAGACCGAGTGCCGGGTGACGCTGGAAAAGGACGGCGAGGGCTTTTCCGTCACGAAAAGCGCGCTCAGCCTGAAGGCGACAGTGCCCGGCATAGATCCGGCGGAGTTTGAAGAGATTGCCGACAGTGCCAAGGCAAACTGCCCGATTTCGAAGCTTCTCAAATGCGAGATAACGCTGGAAAAGACGCTCGAGGCCTGAGGGGCAGGATCTACTCAAGCCGGCCGATCAGCGCCTGCGCAGCGGCGGGATTGCGGACCTTCGCCCCGCCGATCATGAAGAGATAGACGTCACGGCCGACCTCGGCCGGCTTTTCGCGCGGCGCGGCATAGGTCAGCCCCTGCGGCGCATGACCCTCCGCCCAGCTCCGCGCCGTTCCGGCCCATTCGTCGATCCGGTCGACGCTGTGCCCCGCGGCATGATTCTCGCTGCTTGTCTGCACCCGTGCATAGACGAACCCGGCGGTCAGATCCGCGATCTGCGGATAGCCGGGATGATCGGCCACGACGATGGCAACGCCGTGCCTGCGGGCAAGCGCGACAAAGCCCTCGCACACGAAGCTTTCATGACGCACCTCAACCGCATGGGACAAGGCGAGCCCGTCCTGTTCACCGGGCAGGAGCGCGAGAAATGCCGCGAAATCATCCTCGTCATACCGCTTGGTCGGCGCAAACTGCCACAGGACCGGTCCCA
>JBFXHW010000348.1:0-3358 GCA_050176605.1 Sphingobium sp.
GCTCCGTCATCGAACACGCCCAAATGGACGAATGGCGTCGGTTTCTCGCCGCCTTCCAGCTTCTCGATCGCAACGAACAGATCCATGTCGTCGCCTTCGCTCGTTGATACGAACAGCCGCAATTTCATATAACCGACCAGATCAGTGTCCTGCTCGAAGCGGTAATCGAAATGGGCCTCCTGTCCTTCATCGAGCGGATCATAGCGGAACGACGACACCGCAGCGAGAGGCTCGGCAGACAGGCTTGCGGCGGCTGTATCGAGATAAAGGCGCCGGTAATCGGTGTTTTCGACAGGCCATTGCATCGCGGGCTTCTGAACCGCGGCATGCGCGCGCTCGCGAACGTGCAACCGTACCTTGGGCCACTCGGCCAGCTCTGTTTCTTCCCCTTTCAGAAAATGATCAAAAAAGGCGGTCTGGCGCGCTATCGACTGGGGCTCGTAATAATAGGCCCACTTCTTGCTGCCATGGATTTCCAGCCACTTCTGCTCCGACGCGATGCGCCTATATCCTTCCAGCGTCCCACGCGTGTGTACGCCATGGTCGCTCCAGCTTGCGACGACATAGGCGGGAATTTCGATATCCGAGAAAACCGGAACCTTGGACTGCCAATAGGCATCGAAAAACGGATGTTCGCGCGTATAGGCCCACAGATCCTCGATCATCTTGTCCGACGCGCCCCAGCGCACCTGAATATAGGGCCAGAAATGGGTCTCGGGTATGCCGCCATGGCGCACGATCTCGTTGAACGTGTCGGACCAGCCTTCCCATGGATTGATCGCGGCGAGATGCGGCGGCCTCAGCGCGGCGACCTTCCACTGCGACGAGGCGAGATAGGAAACGCCGGATAGGCCAACCCTGCCATTGCTCCATGGCTGGATGCCCGCCCACTCGACCAGATCGTAATGTGCCTCGGCTTCCGCAGGCGAAAAATAGCTCGCATTGCTCTGGGCATACCAGGTGCCCGGCACATCGGCGATGACGACGGCATATCCCTGCCGGGTCCAGTAGACCGGATCGGGCGCCTCGAAGATTGTGTAATCCGACTGCCATTCGGCTTTCACACCCGATGTCGGATACAGCTTGGCGAGCGGAACCGGATCGTGCTTGCCATAAGGTGTCCATACCACGAGCGGCGGCACCGGCCCGTCCGCATGCGCCGGACGGAACAGGTCGACATAGAGATCAAAACCGAAACGGGTCGGGACCAGGACATCCCGCTCGATGATCATCCCGTCTATTTCGGTTTTCTCATATTGGCGGGGCCGCGCACCGCGAAACTCGGGCGTGTTGAGCGGCTTGCGCCAGCGCTCGCCATCGTCACCCATATTATCCTCTCCCGGCTCCGGCCTTCGTGCCCACACTAGCTGCGCCGATACTATATTTCAATGTCACTATAATTATTTCTCGTCGAAGAAGGACCGATTGGCGGCTGCACGCATCCGGTTCCGCGTCCGCGCCTCGGGAATGAGCCGCTCGAACCGGGCCGAGGCAGCGCCAGCCGATATCTTCTTCATGACCGACAAATGTTCAGTCGCTTCCCCAAGGCAACCGATCCAGATCGGAATGCGGCATGTGAGCCCTGCAAGGGCCCCGACGCGGGACAGCATGTCCAGCCTCCCTGCGCGGCCTTCCTTGCGCGCCGGGCGCTGTCGGGCTAGGGAAAAGGTGCGCAGTCCGGCGTTGTCCGGCTGCGGGACAATTGTCGCCTATTTGACCTGAACACGGCGGGATGGGCCAGCACGGGGTAAGACAGGAAAAAGAGTGGCCGATCTGACGGTATCGAAACGGAAGACGCGTAACGGGGAGGAGAGCAAGACCCAGGGAACGGCGAAGGGAAAGGCGCGCTCCATTGGCCGGCCAGCGGGAAAGCGGAGCATTGGCAAGGCTTTTCTGATCGAACGGACGATCGATCTGCTGCGAACGACGCCCCCCGAAAAGCTGTCGCTATCCATGGCCGCGCGGCACGCCGGCGTTCACCTCACTTTGTTCAAATATTATTTCACGGACCGAACCAGACTGCTCGTCGACGTCGCCCGGGACCTTTCGCGTTTGCTGGGCGACAATGTCGCGGCAATAGAGAACCGGGATCTTTCAGCACCCGAACGGTTTCGTATCCGCATAGATGCGATGGTCGACTTTTTTTTCATCAACCCCTTCTATCATCGCCTCATGGTGGAGATCATCGGCGACGAAACCGACCCGTTGGCGACCGAACTCATCAACATCTGGATGACCAAGACGCTCGACATCTATCATGAGATCATCGCGGGCGGTGTGAAGGAAGGAAGCCTTCGCCCGATCGACCCCTATTTTACCTTCGTCGCCATCATGGGACTTTGCGAACAGTTCCAGCATGCGACCCGCCTCGTGCAGCCCGGGCAGGCAGACAGGAAAGTGAACAGGGAAGAAACCGCGGCCAGATACAAAGCCTATATCTACGATCTGATGATGCACGGCATCGGCGCGGAAAACTAGGCATCCGGACATAGATTCGGCAGATTTTCCATTATTTGAGAAATTTATTTATACATTCCTATAAAATATTCCCTTGAAGGCTCCTCCATGTTATCAGGCGGGAGAACCAAGGAGGTAGAGGATGAACATGGAAGGTTCCGGCCCGATCACACCCGATGCGGTCGAGCGCCCGTTTGCTGGCGCAGAATATGGCCGCGATCACGACGGCACTTATCTGAAGTGCTGGAGCCCGATCATGCTCGCCGAAGACCTGGTTGTCGGGAAGGTGCATGGCCTCGACTATCTGGGCACCCGGGTCATTGTGTATCGCGACAAGGCAGGCAAGCCTGTCGTCCAGAGCGCCTATTGCCCGCATATGGGCGCGGACCTCTCCTGTGGCGAACTGATCGAGGGTCAGGTCCGCTGTCCTTATCATTTCTGGAAGTTCGCCGAAAATGGCGACTGCGTCGACATTCCTGATGAGACGACCATTCCGCGCGTCATCCGCATCCATAATTATCCTGCCGCCGAACGCTGGGGATTCATCTGGGCGTTCAATGGCGAAGAACCGCTCTACGACCTGCCGGAATTGCCGAACATAGCGGAAGAGGACGTCGTCTTTCAGGCAGCGCATCGTGGCCTCCGCCCTATCGAGGCCTGGATCGCATCTTCGAATATCGTCGATTTCCAGCATCTGAAAACGGTTCATGGCATTCCCGACCCCTTCCCTACCAAGGTCGAGTTCAGCGATTATCAGCTGACCGTGCGCCAGGAATCCGACAACCGGGTCGCCGACACCCGCCTTTACGGCTGTACCTGGTTGACGGCCCACATGCGCTTTGCCGACGGGCTGGAGCGCTTCTTCATGGCAGGCGGATCGCAGGTCGCGCCAGGCTGATGG
>JBFXHW010000349.1:0-3358 GCA_050176605.1 Sphingobium sp.
CGAGGAATTGTGCTGGCGCATGGGGTTCATCGACGACGACGGATTGAAGTGCCTCGCCGCACCGCTGCGCAAATCGGGTTATGGCGAATATCTGCTGCGTCTGCTTGACCGGGGGGTGGCGTGAAGATCATTCGGACCGCGATAGAAGATGTTCTGATCATTGAGCCGGCTGTTTTCGGCGATGACAGGGGTTTCTTTCTCGAAAGCTGGAACGAGCGGACCTTCGCTGCTGCCGGGCTCGATCTGACTTTCGTGCAGGACAATCACAGCCGTTCGGCGCGCGGCGTGCTACGTGGTCTCCATTATCAGCTGCCGGAGCCGCAGGGAAAACTGGTCCGCGCGGTGTCTGGTGCGGTCTATGACGTTGTCGTGGATGTCCGGAAGAGTTCGCCAACCTTCGGCAAATGGGTCGGCGTCGAACTGAGCGCCGCCAACAGGCGCATGTTCTGGGTTCCGCCCGGCATGGCGCACGGCTTTCTGTGCCTCGAAGACGGGACCGATTTCCTCTACAAATGCAGCAACTTCTATTTGCCCGAGCACGAGCATAGCCTGCTCTGGAACGACCCGGCGATTGGGATCGAATGGCCGCTCGATGACATCGAACCGCAGCTTTCGGCGAAGGATCTCGCCGGAAAGCCGCTTTCGCAGGCAGTCACATTCCCATGAAGGTTATGATAACCGGTGCGGGAGGCCAGCTCGGCCGCGCCCTCGGGGCGTCGAGTCCGGCGACAGCCGAATGTGTCAAGCTGACGTCCGCGGAGCTCGATATCGGTGATGAAAGCGCTGTAAGCCGGATGATCACGGCGGAGCGGCCGGCGTTGATCCTGAATGCGGCCGCCTACACGGCGGTAGACCGGGCGGAAAGCGAAGAGGCTGACGCCTTGCGGGTCAACGGACAGGGCGTTGCGAATCTTGCGAAGGCAGCGCGTGACCATGGCGCCCGGCTGGTCCATATCTCGACCGATTTCGTTTTCGATGGCAGCAGCAGCACACCCTATCGACCGGACAGCCCGACAGCGCCGCTAGGCGCCTATGGGCGCACGAAACTGGCGGGTGAGCAGGCCGCCGGGCCGGAGACGCTGATCGTCCGCACTGCCTGGGTTTATGGCAGCGAGGGCCATAATTTCGTGCGGACCATGCTGCGTCTGATGGCCGAACGGGATGAGGTAAGGGTGGTAGCCGATCAGATCGGCACGCCGACCTTTGCAGGGTCGCTGGCGCGGGCTATCTGGGCGCTTGCTGAAACTGGAACGACCGGCATCCATCATTTCACCGACAGTGGAGCGGCGAGCTGGTATGATTTTGCCGTCGCCATTCAGGAAGAGGCGCTGGCGGTTGGCCTGCTCGACAGGCAGGTGCCTGTTGTGCCGATCGCCACCGCCGACTTCCCGACGCCGGCGACACGTCCCGCCTATTCGGTGCTGGACAAGAGCGCGACCTTCGCCTTACTCGGCGGCCCGGCGCCGCACTGGCGCGTCAATCTGCGCCTCATGCTTCAGGATGTAAAACGCCATGGCTAGACTGCTTGTGACCGGCGGTGCCGGCTTTATCGGCGCGAACTTCGTGCATTACTGGCGGGATCGTCACCCTGAGGACGAGATTGTCGTACTCGATGTGCTGACTTATGCCGGAAATCCAGCCAATATCGAAGGCCTGGACGGTGTCGAGCTGGTCGTCGCCGACATTTGCGACACCGCTCTGGTCACAAAGTTGCTGGATGAACGCGGCATATCGACCATCGTCCATTTTGCGGCCGAAAGCCATGTCGATCGCTCTATCACGGGGCCGGATGCGTTCGTCACCACCAATGTCGTTGGTACGCACAGCCTGCTGAAGGCGGCACGTGACATATGGCTCGACAAGGGGTCGGGCAGGCCGCACCGCTTTCACCATGTCTCGACCGATGAAGTCTATGGGTCGCTGGGGCCGGAAGATCCGGCGTTCAGCGAAACCACGCCCTATGCGCCCAATTCGCCCTATTCGGCGTCAAAGGCCGGGTCCGATCATCTCGTCCGCGCTTATCACCATACTTATGGGATGGACGTGACGACGAGCAACTGCTCGAACAATTATGGGCCTTATCAGTTCCCCGAAAAGCTGATCCCCCTGTTCCTGCTGAACTGTCTGCACGGTCGGAACCTGCCGATCTATGGCGATGGCATGAATGTGCGCGACTGGCTGCATGTCGAGGACCATTGTCTCGGCATCGAGCGCGTCTTGCAGTCCGGGCGACCGGGCGAGACATATAATATCGGCGGCGGGCAGGAACTTCCCAATTTGCGCGTGATCGAGGAAATCTGCGCGACGGTCGATGGGGCTTTCTCAGCTGACCAGGGGCTTGCCGGGCGCTTCCCTGATGCACCGCCGGCCAAAGGAGCGCCGTCCGCAACGCTCAAGACCTTCGTCACGGATCGGGCTGGGCATGACCGGCGCTATGCGATCGACGAGACCAAAGCACGTAGCGAGCTGGGCTATGCGCCGCGCAGGACTTTCGCGGAGGGGTTCGCCCAGACCTTGGCCTGGTATCTGGCCAACGAGGGCTGGTGGCGGCCGCTGCTTGACCGGCGCTGATGCGCTGACAAAAAACGGCCCGGCTTTCGATAGCCGGGCCGCCTTTTGATGCCTATCGGCGTGATCAGAGGGTGAAATCGCTCGCCTTGAGCGAGGTCACATTGTTCACTTGGATCGCGAAGTCGGCGATGCCGTCACCATTGGTGTCGCCCTCGACGATCGCATTGCCGTTGACCACCGTATAGTGCAGCTCACCGGCCACCTTGTGGAAATTCTGGTTGCCGATGAAGGTGAAGTGATCTGCATATTTGGTCGCGCTCTTGGCGTCGATAAGCACGAGCTCGATCATATCCTCGCCGCTGGTGAAGTCGGTGATGATGTCAGGCGCCTTGGCGCTGGCATCGCCGCTACGGAAGCGGAAGGTGTCCGCGCCAGCGCCACCGGTCATGGTGTCCTGGCCCGCGCCGCCCTCGATCAGGTCGTCGCCCGCGCCGCCATCGAGAACGTCGTTGCCATTGCCGCCATTGAGATAATCGTTTCCATTGTCGCCATAGAGCTTGTCGTTACCGTCCTGGCCCGCAATGGAATCATTGCCATTGCCGCCATGAAGTGAATCGTTGCCACCCAGGCCCTGGAAGTTGTCGTCGCCGTCCATGCCGAACATGGTGTCGTCGCCCTTTGACCCGATCATGCGGTTATCGAGGTCGTTGCCCGTGCCCGTAAGACCACCGGTCGCCATGCGGAGCTGCTCGACATTGGCCGTTAGCGTGACGTTGGTGTAGGCATAGACTGTGTCATAGCCCCCACCCGCCGCTTCGACGACATTGTCGGCCGACGATTTGACATA
>JBFXHW010000350.1:0-3356 GCA_050176605.1 Sphingobium sp.
GTGCAATTCTGCTGGAACGGTGTGACCGGAACGATGATGCCGCTGAGCTGACCCATATGCCTCACTTTCGGATTGCCTGCATTTAAAGCATGCCGCCCGAAAGTGGGAGCCGGTTTCGGGATAACGACATGCGGAAAAACAAGAACTTGAAGCGTGTCGCCTGATTCCGATCTGACGCGATACGCTTTAGGAAAGCGCGGCGACCATTGAAAAGAAACGGGCGGCCCTGAGCCGCCCGTCCCATGAAACTGGCAAGGATCGCTTCAGGCTTTCTTGCCCATCACCGCTCCGACGATCGCCGTCAGGATCGCGCCGCCGCCGGCGCCGCCGATCACGTCGCCGAGCAGGCCGCCCATGCTGCCGCCTGCTGCCGCGCCCGCTGCCGGATCACCAGCGCTGCCGCCGAGAAGGGCGCCAAGTATCTGTCCGCCGATGACACCGCCGACCGCGCCGCTCAGGATCTTCGGTAGCTGGGCCATAGCTGCCTGTTTGAGCGCCGCACCAACGGCCTGACCGCCGATCACGCCCGTGATCACCTGCACCACGATTGAGAGAATGAGGTTCGAGTCCATGATGATTAATCCCTCCATACCCGGCTGTAGGCGCCGGGCGCGTTATCAGACGCCGATTCTCATGAATGTCAAATGACGCAGGAGGATTTCCAACGGCGAATGACGCATGCCATCCGCCGTCGGCCGTGCGGCGGGATTACTCCGCCGCGATGGCGCGTTTCGGCTGAACTTCGGCCGAATAGTCGTTCATCAGGGTCTTGGCGATCTCGCCGACCTCGAAGCGGTACGGTCCGATTTCGGACACTGGCGTCACTTCGGCCGCTGTCCCTGTCAGGAAGCACTGCTCGAAGCCCGTCAGCTCCTCGGGCATGATGGCCCGCTCGATCACTTCGAGGCCGCGCCGCCTGGCGAGGTCGATCACCGTGCGGCGGGTAATGCCGTCGAGGAAGCAGTCGGGTTTCGGCGTGTAAATCTTGCCGTCCTTGACGAAGAAGATGTTCGCTCCGGTCGCTTCCGCGACCTGGCCGCGCCAGTCCAGCATCATGGCGTCGGCATAGCCCTTGGCCTCCGCTGCGTGCTTGGAAAGCGTGCAGATCATATAGAGGCCGGCGGCCTTTGACTTCGACGGCGCGGTGCGCGGATCGGGCCGGCGATATTCGGCCATGTCGAGGCGGATGCCCTTGAGCTTCTGCGCGGGATCGAAATAGCTCGGCCACTGCCAGATGGCGATGGCGCAGTTGATGCGGTTGTTCTGCGCCGACACGCCCATCTGCTCGCTGCCGCGCCAGGCGATCGGGCGAACATAGGCGTCCTGAAAGCCCTGCTTCTCAAGCAGCGTGCGGCAGGCTTCGTCGAGCTCCTCGACGCTGTAGGGAATGGTGAAGCCCAGGATCTTCGCCGAATCATGCAGGCGCTGGGTATGCTCGGTCAGCTTGAAGATCTCGCCGCCATAGGCGCGCTCGCCTTCGAAGACGGCGCTTGCATAGTGCAGTCCGTGAGTGAGAACGTGAATCTTTGCGTCCGCCCATTTGACGAACGCGCCATTCATCCAGATGAAGCCCTCGAGCTGATCGAAGGGAACCGATGCCATGTCTAACCTCCCAAGGCTTCCAGCCTTAAAGCAATGCTACGGTGCCGGCCAAACACCTGATTTTTCCTAAGGTCAGGGTAGGTCGATTGTGACGATATGGCAAATCCGCCGAAAATTGCGGTAAATGCCGGAATCGCTTGCCTTTTCGTTCGCAATTGTCCGAAAAGCTTGCCAAAAATTACCATCGGCTCCAAAATATGTCAATAGTGCTGACATATTTCTGTGCGGGAACCCTATGCCGGATCGCTCCATGCCTTCTCCCAAACCCATCCGCACCGCCCTGTCGCGTGCCGACGGCATCGACCTGCCGCTGATCGAGCTGCTGTTTTTCGCGTATCGCGACTTCACCTCCGACCCCGATCAGATACTGGAGGAGTACGGATTCGGCCGGGCGCATCACCGTGTGCTGCACTTCGTGAACCGCATGCCGGGGCTGACGGTCGCGGAACTTCTGGATGTGCTGAAGATCACCAAGCAGAGCCTGGCGCGCGTGCTGAAGCAGCTGATCGACACCGGCTACATCGTGCAGGTACAAGGTCCCAGGGACCGGCGGCAGCGCGAGCTCTATCCCACGGCCAAGGGCAGGGGGCTGGCGCTCGATCTGGCTCGGCCACAGTCCAGCCGCATCGCCAAGGCATTGCAGGACATAGTGCCGGCCGACCGCAACGTCGTCGAACGTTTCCTGAAGGCGATGGTAAACCCCGAGCTCAGGACCCAGGTCGACGGGTTGCCGGGCAACGGAGGAGGGGGGAGCGATGGAACCGAGTGAATTCGCCGATCGCTCAGGCGTTCCGGGCGATGACGCGCCGCACCTGCTCGTCGTGGACGACGACACGCGCATCCGCAATCTCCTGAAGCAGTATCTCACCGAGAACGGTTTTCGCGTCACGGTCGCGGCGACGGCTGCGGAGGCGCGGCGGAAGCTCGGCGGACTGGACTTCGACCTTCTCATCCTCGACGTGATGATGCCGGGAGAAAGCGGTGTCGAGCTGACGCGCGCGCTGCGGGCGGAAAAGAACGTGCCCATCCTGATGCTCACCGCGCTGTCGGAAACCGACAGCCGCATCGCGGGACTGGAGGCGGGCGCGGACGACTACCTGCCGAAGCCGTTCGATCCGCGCGAGCTCATTCTCCGCATCAACAACATCCTGCGCCGTGGCGGGCAGCAGCAGACGCCGAAGGTCGAGCAACTGGTGTTCGGGCCGTACACGTTCCAGATCGCGCGGCGCGAGCTGAAAAGGGGCGGCGAGGTGGTGAAGCTCACCGATCGCGAGCAGGATATCCTCGCCATTTTCGCGCTCCGCGCGGGTGAGACGATCGCGCGCCACGAACTCGTCGCCGGCGAGGCCGAGGTCGGCGAGCGCACCATCGATGTCCAGATCAACCGGCTTCGGCGCAAGATAGAGCGTGACCCCGCCAATCCTGTCTGGCTGCAGACCGTGCGCGGTGTCGGATATCGGCTGAACGTGGAATAAACCCTCGACCGTGGCCACATAGAAGGCCGGAAGAGACGCATGACGATAACGGATACCGCCCGCCGGCAGATGGAGAGCGCGCGCGAGCGCCTCAGCGGCGGGTTGCGGCCGGTGCGCCGCGCCTGGCACCGCTTCTGGCGTCTCGTCTCCTACTATATGCCGAAGCGGCTCTATGCCCGCTCGCTGATCATTGTCATCGCGCCGATGATCCTGTTGCAGTCCGTTATCGCCTTCGTCTTCATGGAGCGCCACTGGCAGACGGTGACGCAGCGCCTCTCG
>JBFXHW010000351.1:0-3345 GCA_050176605.1 Sphingobium sp.
GATCGCGAGCGCATCGGCGCCGGCCCGCGCGTCAGCCACGGCCATGCCCCGATGATGCCGCCGCGCGCCCGATCATTCGACCCCCTTACCCGCCGGCGATCCTAGCAAAGGGAAACCTTTGCGGCAAAAGCCGAATGTTGGCCGCAAGAAACGGGAGCGTTGGGCGGAGCGCCCATGCTAGGGATCGGCCATGAGCAGCACCGACCTTCATCGCAGTTTCGCCGCGCTCCACGTGCCCGGCGATCCTCTCATCCTGTTCAATATCTGGGACGCCGGCAGCGCCCGGGCGGTCGCGGCTGCGGGCGCGAAGGCGATCGCCACGGGGTCCGCCTCGGTTGGCGCGGCGCAGGGCTTTGGTGACGCGGAAGACCTGCCGATCGAACTCGCCCTCGCCAATGCGGCATTGATCGTCGAGGCCGTCGACCTGCCGGTGACGATCGATTTCGAGGGCGCTTATGCGATCGACGCCGGGGGAGTCGCCGCGAATATGAAGCGGCTGGCGGCGACCGGCGCGATCGGCTGCAATTTAGAGGATCAGGTGGTCGGCGGCGAGGGCCTGTACGCGATCGAGGCGCAGGCGGCTCGTATCCGCGCCGCCCGGGATGCGGTCGGCGCGGACTTCTTCATCAACGCGCGGACCGACATCTTCCTGCAGTCCAGGTCGGAAGATCATGACGCCGCGAAAGTCGACGCGGCGATCGAGCGGGCTCGCGCTTATGCCGGTGCCGGTGCCAGCGGTTTCTTCGCGCCGGGCCTCGCCGACCTCGCGTTGCTCGAGCGGCTCTGTGCCGAAGCGCCGCTGCCCGTGAACTTCATGGCGTGGCCGGGCTCGCCGACCGCGGCTGAGGTCGCGGCCGTCGGCATCGCCCGCGTGAGCCATGGCCCGTTCCCGCACAAGGCAGCGATGAAGGCGCTTGGCGACGCGGCGCGGACGGCATTCGGCGGCGCATAGACTCCCGGCGGCGGGGGACCTAGCCTTCCGCCATGGCGGGCTTCGCCCCTCGTTTCGCCGATCCGGACACGGAACGCGCGTTTCTGCGCACTGAGCGGGCGGTGCGCGGCCGCGCGATCAGGGCCTTGCTGCTGATCTCGATTACCACGCTTTTTTCCTACATCTTGCTGAATCCAATGCATTTCCCGCCAGCGGGTGTAATCGCCTATGCCACCGCGGCGGCGGTGTTGGCGGCGCTGATGGCGGGCTTCTTCCTGCTCACCCGAACGCGGCTTTACCTCGAATACCCCGCGATCGATCTGCCGGTCCTGGTCCTGCTCGGACTTGGAATGACCTGGCTTTCATATGTCCTCGCCGGCCTGTCCACTTACACTGGCTTCCCGCCGCACATCATGGTCATGGTCCAGATGGCGATCCTCGTGGTGTTCGCCAGCGTCGGCTTCGCCGGGACCTTCCGTCTCTTCCTGGCCTCGTCGCTGGCGCTGCTCGGCCTGTTCGCGGCATGGCTGATGACGGTGCCGGGCGTGTCCGACATCTCGCGCGTCTATACGCTCACCAACTTCAGCACCTTCTGGATCTTCGCCGCCTATTTCAATTGGGATATCGAGCGCCGCGCCCGTGACGTTTTCGCCGCCAATCTGGCGCTCGACGCAGAGAAAGCGAAGACGGAGGAGCTGCTCTACAATGTGCTGCCCCAGGAAGTGGCGGCGCGCCTGAAGGCAGGCGACGCGGTCGCCGATGCGTTCACGGATGTTACCGTCGTGTTCGTCGATCTTGTCGGCTTCTCGCAACTCGCGAAGCGCCTGTCGCCGGGCCATCTGGTGCAATTGCTAAACGCCTATTTCTCGGCCGGCGATCGCTGCACCGAGCGACATGGGCTGGAGAAGGTCAAGACGATCGGCGACGCTTATCTGGCGGTTGGGGGCGGTATGGCCTCGCGCGATGTCGCCGTCCATGCCGCCATCGCTTTCGCCCGCGATCTCGTCGCCGAGCTGGAGGCGCTGTCGACCGAGCAGGGGATCGAGCTCAAGGTGAGGATCGGCGCCCATGTCGGCCCGGTCGTCGGCGGCGTGATCGGCAGCCGCCGTCTTGCCTACGATTATTGGGGCGACACGATGAATGTTGCCAGCCGGCTGCAGGGCGTGGCGCCGGCCAATGGCATCGCGCTGTCCGAAGCGGCTTTCCTGCAGCTCGCCGGCGCACTCGATTGCGATCGCTCGCTCGCGATACTCAAGGGGATTGGCGAGACCGAAATCTATGTCGCCTTGCTGAAAGGCGATGCCTAGCCGGTCCGGTTGCCGCGGCCGAAGCTGAAAAACCCGCCGGCGGACGCCGACTTGAGGACGGTGCGGCGGAACAGGCGCGACGAGACCCGGATGATCAGCACTACCCACAGGGCCTGCCACGCCAGCGCCAGCAGGTGCGGCCAGAGCGCGCCGGATTCCGCCGCCATCGCCATCATCGCCATCGGTGAGCTGAACGGGAAGATGATCGCGAACCAGTAGAGCGCACCGCCGGCCCGGCCGACGACGGAGATGGCAAGCAGGAAGACGCCGGCCTGAAGCATCGTCACCGGCATGGTCAGCGTCTGGATCTCGCGAATGTTGCTGGCCTGGCCGCCGATGCCGAGGAACAAGGCGCCAAGCAGCATATAATTGGTGCCGTAATAGAGCAGCACGAGCAGGATCAGCGCCGGCCAGCCAACCGCCGGACCGGCCTGCGGCAGGCTGACGAAATCCTGCACCACCTGAACGAACAGATAGGCGAGGCCGGCGAACCCGCCCCACAAGGCGAGCCCGACGAACGATATACCGAGCATCGCGATCAGCTTGCCAAGAAACACGGAATCGAGCGGCACCGACGCGGCCAGCACTTCCATCACCTTGCTCGTCTTTTCTTCCGCCAGATTCGAAAGCAGCAGCGTGGCGAGCAGCACCGTGATGAAGAAGATGATGCCCATGAGGGTCTGCGCGATACCGCGACGGATCGACTGCAGGTTCCCGGCCGCCTGAGCGGTGATGATGCGCTCGACCGGCTCCCCGGCGAGGGGGCGGCCCGACGCCTCCAGCGCCGCGGCCCGACGGGCGTCGTCGATGACGAGGCCAAGCCGCTGCGCGAGGCTCTGGTCGACCCGGCTCGGGCCGGTCAGACGCGGGCGTTCGAGCGAACCGCTCAGAACCGCAGAATAGGCCGCGGACTCGTCGGCGAGCAAGTGCTGCGCCTGGGCCGCGACATTTTCCGTCGGCTGCACCACCTGAAGGATCGGGAAGCTGCGATTCTGCCGCCCCTTGCGTTGCTCGTCGACCGGGGTCAGTGCGTCGGCCAGCCTTTGCCGCGACGCCATCAGGGCCTGACCTGTAGCGGTGTCGGCGACGACAGCGACTCGCGGTTGC
>JBFXHW010000352.1:0-3336 GCA_050176605.1 Sphingobium sp.
ATTCGGTGGCCGCGGCTGTCGTTACGAGGCCTGGCGCCATGGCAGATGAGATGGCGATGCAAGCCCACTGCGTGGCCCGACTCCCGGCCTCCAAGGTGCCTAACATCATTCGGGTTGTGAATGAACTGCCTCATAACGCATCTGGTAAAGTCCTTCGACGCGAAGTCATCCCGATGCTTCACAAAATGGCCGAAGGCGGGAAAGTGTAAGATGTTGTTGGTCGGGCCTATTATATCATCGCGCGAGGCGCTAGACGCGGATACCGGAGGATATCGCTGGCACTATCAGGCAAATCCGAACGAGGCTTGGGATTACAAGGCGACGGCCAACATGGTCGCCGCCACGCTGAAGATTGGCGGCCACCCTCGCAAGGTGCTGATGCAGGCCCCCACTAACGGCTTCTTCTACGTTATCGATCGGGAAACCGGCAAATTACTCTCTGCCGAGAAGCTAGGCAAAGTCACCTGGGCGTCGCATATCGACCTCCGGACCGGCCGGCCAGTAGAAGCAGCGGGCATCCGCTACGAAAGCGGCTCCGCGGATATCTTCCCCAGCCCTTACGGAGCCCACAATTGGCAGGCGATGGCGTTCAGCCCCCAGACCGGCCTCGTCTATATACCCTATATGCAGCTCGGCGCCCGGTATTCGGAGCATCGCGGTAAGGGTGCGGACGGCAACGAGCTGCCGCTTGGCGGGGTCGGCATCAGTCCGCTGGTGAAAGACGGGGACGACGGCAAGGGCGCGCTGCTGGCATGGGATCCGCAAACACAGAAACCCCGCTGGAAAGTGCAGCACGCGTCCCTGTGGAATGGTGGCGTGTTGGCGACTGCCGGCGGACTCGTGTTCCAGGGCGACGCCGACGGGAACTTCGCCACCTATGACGCGCGCGATGGGCGGCGGCTGTGGAACTTTCCGACCGGCCTCGGCATCGTGGCGGCCCCAGTCACCTATAGCGCCCGCGGTCGCCAATATGTCTCGATCCTGGTCGGCTATGGCGGCGCGACCACCTTATGGCCCGACATCGTCAACCGCGGCTGGAAATTTGGGCTGCACCCGCGACGGCTGCTCACCTTTGCGCTCGACGGCAAGGCGAAGCTGCCGCCGATCCCACCACCGGACAGTAGTCTGCAAGCGATCGACGACCCCAAGCTCGCAATCGATCCGGCATTGGCGGCCGAAGGCGCAGCGCTTTACGGCGATGTATGCGTCACTTGTCATGGCGGCGGCCTAAAGTCGGCGGGCGCGCCGGGGCCCGATCTGCGAGAGTCCGGCGTCGCCGTTGATCTTGAAGCTCTGACCACAATGCTGCGCGAGGGTGAACTAGCCCCGAATGGGATGCCGGCCTTCCCCGAACTCAGCAAACGGCAAATTCAGGCCCTCTACATGTATATCCGCTCCGGCGCGCGGGCGGCGCTCAGCGAGCCGGCCACCACAAATCCCGCCGTCGAAGCGCGTTTCTGATGAACGGCGACGCGGACCAATATGATCTCATCGTGATCGGCGCGGAGTCCGCTGATGGGAGGGTGGCCGGCGGCCTGACTGAGAATGGCAAGCATAGTCACTGCTTCTGGGCTTCCGGCCCTGCGATTTCTCGATCCGGAACGGGCGGAGGGGCCGATGGCGGTGGTCGACCCTAAGCTCAGGGTCCCCGGTGCGCGCGTGGCCGACGCGTCGAGCATCTCGATGCAGTCAGCGGCAACACCAGCATTATGATTAGCGAGAAAGCTTCCGACATGATCCTCGGACGTAAGGCTCTGTGAGTCGAATCCTATTAGAGCCACTTAAGAAAGGAATGGTGATGAGGGAAGAAACCGTACGAGCATGGCCCAACGGGGTCGCGGCGTTGAACAAGCTGCCGATCCCGATCCGGCAGATCGGAGTGGTGGTGCGCGACATCGACGCGGCGATGCGCCATTGGAGCGAGCTGACCGGGATGGGGCCCTTCGTGGTCTTCCGCAACGTCGCGCTGGAGGATGATTATCGCTATCGCGGCGAACTCGCAGAGCCCCCGGTCGTCGATCTGGCGCTCGGCTATTCAGGCGCGGTGCAGATCGAGCTGATCCAGCAACTAAACGATGCGCCCAGCGCCTTCCGCGATTTTACCGAATCGGGGCTGGAAGGCCTGCAGCACGTGTCTCCCCAATTCTCCTCGCGGGAGGATTACGACGCCGCTTACCATCGGTTGCTTGAGAACGGTCTCGAGCTCGTCCACGAAGGTCGGATGAAAGGAACGCCATTCCGCTTCGCCTATTTCTCCTCGCCCCAGGGGGGCTGGCCGCAATATGAGATCAGCGAGGTACAGCACCCCGCGCTTAAGCCGGCCTTTGATCGCATAGAAGCACTCAACGCCGCGTGGGACGGCACGACCCCGGCCGTGATCGAGATTCACGACATGGCCGAATTGGGCCAGATGCTAGGGCTGGAATAGAGCGTCGAGAGGAGGGCGAAGCATGGGCAGGCTCAGCGGCAAGGTGGCCGTCGTCACTGGCGGCAGCAGCGGAATAGGATTGGCGACCGCGAAGGCGTTTGTGTACGAGGGTGCCCATGTCTTCATTACGGCGCGGCGCAAGGAGCCGCTCGACGCCGCCGTCCGGGAGATCGGCGGCGGTGCGACCGGCGTTCAGGCGGATTCCGCCAGCGTCGCCGATCTCACGCGCCTCTTCGCCACGGTGAAAGCCGAGAAGGGGAAGCTCGACATCCTGTTCGTTAACGCCGGTGGCGGCGAGCTCGTCCCCTTCGCCGATCTCACCGAGGCGCAATTTAACGATACGTTCGATCGCAACGTCAAGGGCGCGTTCTTCACAGTGCAGGCAGCATTACCCGTGCTAGTAGACGGCGCATCGGTGATCCTGACCGGGTCCACAGCAGGCAGCAAAGGAACAGCGGGTTTCAGTGTCTACGGCGCCAGCAAGGCCGCGCTCAGGAATTTCGCGCGCAACTGGATACTCGATCTTCAAGAACGGCGCATTCGTGTGAACACGCTCAGCCCGGGCCCCATCCGCACGGACGCGCTGCGCGGCTTGGCGGGGCGGGACGAGGCGCAACAACAGGCGCTGCTGGAGATGCTCGCCAGCACGGTCCCGCTCGGCCGCATCGGGGAGCCGGAGGAGGTCGCCAAGGCGGCACTTTTCTTGGCATCCGACGATTCAAGCTACGTCAACGGTACGGAATTGTTCGTAGATGGCGGACGCGCACAGATCTAAAACTGATCATTAATATGAAACGTTTCATTGACATTTCCTCCGCTGGCCGGTATCGCG
Source organism: Sphingobium sp. (assembly GCA_050176605.1). Lineage (GTDB taxonomy): Bacteria > Pseudomonadota > Alphaproteobacteria > Sphingomonadales > Sphingomonadaceae > Sphingobium. The sequence goes on from JBFXHW010000352.1 coordinate 3,261, forward strand.
AAAATCTATTTCAGATCGGCCGAGATAATCGCTTTGGCCAGGAGAGGAGACGGGTTCATGTCGGAAGAGAAAACGC
>JBFXHW010000353.1:0-3331 GCA_050176605.1 Sphingobium sp.
AAAGGTCATCGGCAAGCCATGCGGACGGCCCTGATAACGCGTGGGCAGGCAGGGATAGACATTCGCCTGATCCATCAGATCGAGTTGCGCCCCGACCGACGCCGCAAGCTTCTGGCCGTCGCCTTCATTGCTGCGCGGACTTCCGATGCGGTCGAGCGGACCGGGGAAATGACGCTCGCGCATCTCCGGGTCCCACTCGAACCCGCCAGATGCGATGACGACGCCCCTGGCCGCCGCGATCGTCTGCCTGCGCCCCTGCCGCTCTACCTCCGCGCCTGTGATCCGATCCTGTTCGTCCCGCACGAGCCGGATCGCGCGCGTCTCCGGCCAGAAAGCAACTCCGGCATCGAGGCAGCCGCGAATGAGGCCGGCCATCAGCGCGGTGCCCTGCCCTCCCGAATTCGTCAGCCAGCGGTACAGCAGCTTCGGCCACATCTTCAGCCCGGCGCGAATCGGGTGGTGATAGAGATCGAGGTCCACGACTTCCTGATAGGTGAAACTGTGCGGCAAGGTGGATCGCCGCAGACGCCGCGCAAACGGACCAAGGATGCGGCGGCTGAGCGGCATCGGCGAGACCATGCGGCCCACGACCTTGCCGCCGGGCGCCTCGGAAAAGGGGTCGGGCTCGTTGACGAGGCGGAATTCCAGCGGCGTGTTGTCCGAGAGGAATTTCAGCATGTCCGGCGCGCTCTCGACGAACGACACCCAGCGCGCATCCTCCTTTTCGAGCCACCCGTCGGGCGCGATCGCGCGCAGATAGGTGATGGCGTCCTCGCGAGTGTCGCTGATGCCATCAGCGGCCGCGAGATGGTTGGCCGGAATCCAGACGCCGGAACCCGACATGGCCGACGTGCCGCCAAGCCATTCGCTCTTTTCGATCACCAGGACCCTGAGCCCGCCTCGCGCGGTTCGCAACGCCGCGGAACAGGCGGCCGAACCCGAGCCGATGACCAGAACATCACAGGCGTCCATCTTCATCCCCAACTGCCTTTTGACGCACTATAAAAGCGCGTCATCCAATCTGTCTACTCTTGTGTCGACACTTTTACCGCGCTACGTTTCGATCATCGGCGCTAAGCCTCGAACGGCCCCGCGGCCATCAAGATATGGACAAGGATGATGGATAAGACCACGCTCTCTCCACCCACCGGCGTGCATATTTCCGGACCGGAAACGCGGGAGAGTTACTGGCAGCCGGTTCCCGCGAACGGTTATATCGATGTCGCCCTGGCGCCGCACATCGTCAGCATGGAAAATCCCTTCGGCATGGGCATCCAGTCGGTCGCGCCGGGGGGCTATGTCAGGGAACACACACACGACCGCAACGAAGAGGCCGTCTATGTCATCGAGGGCCACGGACGCGCGGTCGTGGACGGCAAGGAGTACCCGATCGGGCCGGACAGCGCGATCTTCCTGCCGAGGAATGTCCGGCACATGTTCATCAATGACGGCGAGACGCGGCTGCGCTGGGTGTGGCTGATCGTGCCCAACGGGCTGGAGGATTTCTTCCGGCTTATCGGCAAGCCACGCAAGACAGGCGACAGGGTGCCATCGAATTTTCCACGGCCCGAGAATGTGCTGGAAATCGAACGCCAGACCGTTTTCGGCGCCGATCTGCAGGACAAGTTCGACCCGACGAAGGACGGCTGATCGATGGGGCCCGGCGGACGCGCGACTGTCGGACTGATAGGTTTTGGCGCGCTTGCGCGTCAGCTCGTCGCCTCCATGCCCGGAGATCTGCGTTGGACGGCGCTCGTGCGCGGAGGTGAAACACGCCCGGCGCCATCCAATGTCGACTTCGCGACGGACCTTCAGGGTCTTATCGATGTCCGCCCGGATGCGATCGTCGAGGTTGCGGGACAGGCAGCGGTGGCGGCTCATGTTCCGGCCGTTCTGGAGACCGGCATACCGGTCATCGTCGCGTCGGTGGGTGCTCTGGCGGACCCCGCCCTGCGTTCGGCGCTCCTGAAGACCGGCGCGGCCTCGGGGGCTAAACTCATCCTCCCCTCCGGTGCCGTAGGCGGTCTGGATTACCTTGCCGCTATCGCCAACCTGCCGGACAGCCGCGTCCACTGCACCTCACGCAAGCCTCTTTCTGCCTTCGCGGAAGAAATCGCGGAGCGCGGCCTTGGCGGCAAGGCGGGCGAGATCGTGTTGTTCGATGGTTCGGCGGAAGAGGCTGCGAGGCGCTATCCAAAAAACCTCAACGTCGCCATGTCGATTGCGCTGGCGGCCCATCCGGCGCCCCTCGCGGTGCGGGTGGTCGTCGATCCCGCCGCGCCCGGCAACACGCACGAGATCGACGTCACGAGTTCGGCCGGCGCCGCATCCCTGCGCTTCGCGAATGCGCCGCTGGCGGACAATCCGAAGACGTCCGCGATAACGGGGCTCAGCATCGCCGCGCAGCTTCGGAAACTGCTGGCGGACATGGGGAAGATGTGATGCCAGCGTTCACGGCTTCCGATGGATGCAACATCCACTATGACACTTTCGGTTCGGACGGTCCGCGCATTCTGCTGATACCGGGACTCGGCGGCGACGGGCGGTTCTACGCAGAGGTCGTCAAGGCGTTGGAGCCCTCACACCGGTTGATCGTCATGGATCATCGCGGCGCCGGGCGCAGCGACCGACCCGAGGGGCCGCAATCCATCGAGACGATCGCCGGCGACGCCGCCGCCCTGCTCGCGGCGACCGGTGGCGCGGCGCATCTCGTCGGACATTCTACCGGCGGCGCGATCGTCCAGGTCATGGCGCTGGATCATCCCGAGACCGCTTTGAGCTGCACGATCAGCGGTTCCTGGGCGCGCGCCGACACGCGCTTCCGCACCCTGTTCAGCGCGCGCGCCGAATTGCTGGAGGCAGGTCTGGTCGAGACCTACCAGCGCCTCACCCATATATTCGCCTACGAGCCGGCTTATCTCGATGTCCATGCCGACCGGCTCGATGGCGTCGTCGCCATGGCACGCGACGTGCTGGCGCCCGTCGATGTCGCGGCCGCCCGGCTGCGCATGCTGCTTCGCCACGACCGCCTCGATTCACTGGCCGCGATCCGCGTGCCGACGCAGGTGATCGCGGCCGGGGACGACATTCTCATTCCGCCATACCTGACAAAAGACGTTGCGGACGCGATTCCGAACGCGCAGTTTCACATTGTTCCGGGCGCGCATTTCCACCCGATGACCCGTCCCGAACCCTTCGCCAACCTGGTCCGCCAGTTCATCGCCGGAGTGTACGATGCTCGCTGAACCCAAATCACCCGAACTGATCAGTCCCCGCCTGCGCCCCGGCGCCGATCTTCTGGCGGAAGGACGCGCCATGGCACGCGAATGGC
>JBFXHW010000354.1:0-3330 GCA_050176605.1 Sphingobium sp.
GCGCGCGCGGCATCGTAGAGGGTTTGGGTCATGCCGGTCTCGACAAGGCCGGGACACACGGCGTTGACCCGAATGCCCGTGCCGGTAAGCTGCTGCGCGGCTGTCTGGACCAGATTGATCACGCCAGCCTTTGACGCGGAATAGGCCGGCCCTCCCGCCCCAGCGCGCAACCCGGCGACGGACGCCGTGCAAATGATCGCCCCGGCACACCCTGCGTCCATCATCGCGCGGGCACCATATTTAATCGCCAGAAACGGTCCGATCAGATTGATGCGCAATATGTCAGACCAGTCCTCGTCGGTCTGTTCGAAAAGCCCCGCCATCCCGCCGCTGATCCCGGCATTGGCCACGACGACGTCAATCGCGCCGAGCGCCTCCCATGCCGCCGCAACCAATGCCTGAACATCAGGCGCCGAACCGGCGTCGCCGCGCCTGGCGGTTACCCGGTCATGTCCAGCGGCGGTTTCCTCGACGCTCTCGCTGTGGTCGAACGCGAAAACCCGTGCGCCCTCGTCAGCGAACAGGCGCGCCGTGGCCCGCCCGATTCCCGATCCAGCACCAGTAACGATAACCGCCTTGCCCGCGAAACGTCCCATCACAACCCACCGGTAATCGTTGTGCCGCCGTCGATGACCATCGATTGGCCGGTCATGTAGGAACCTGCGCGAGATGCGAGAAAGACCGCAGCGCCCGCAATATTCTCCGGCTCGCCGATGCGGCAGAGCGGAGTCACGCGCTTCAGCTCCGCCTCCGCCTTGGGGTCTTCCCACAGTGCCTTGGCAAAATCCGTGCGAATGACGCCAGGCGCAATCGCGTTGACGCGCACATTGTCCGAGCCGAATTCGATCGCAAGATTGCGCACAAGCTGGAAGTCCGCCGCCTTGGAAACATTATAGGCGCCGATGACATCCGAACCCATCATGCCGCCGATCGACGACACGATGATGATGGCACCGTCCTTGCGCTCGCGCATTTCCGGCGCGACCATGGTGATCAACCAGTGGTTGGAAAGCACGTTATTGTCGAATATTTTGCGGAACTGGTCATCGGTAATGCCAGACATCGGCCCGTAATAGGGGTTGGACGCCGCATTGCAGACGAGAATGTCGATCTGCCCAAAGTGCCGACGCGCCTGCGCAACCATATCCTGAAGCGCCGCCTTGTCCGAAATATTGGCGGCAATGGCGAGCGCCCTACCTGCGCCATGTTTCGCGTTGATCTCTGCTGCCACCGCATCGCACACATCCTGCTTGCGGCTGGAAATCACCACATTGGCGCCAGCGTCGGCATAGGCTTCCGCTATCGCACGGCCGATGCCGCGCGTTGAGCCGGTAATGATCGCGGTCTTTCCGGCGAGGTCGAACAATTCCATCTTTTCTCTCCTGTTCAGTCCGATGCGCCTGCCATGCGGGCATGATCCCATGCGGCATTGGCGAGCGGGCCGATTTTGACGATCATGGCCTCTGCCTGCGCGCTTGACGCATTCCCGTCGATCACCCGTTTCTTGATCCCCTGAAGGATGCTGGCGAGCCGAAACATGTTATATGCAAAATACCAGTTCAGGTCCGGGACACCATTGCGTCCGGTGCGCGCACAATAACGTGCCGTCGCCTGTTCGAGCGACATCAGCCCGCTCGCTTCCAGATCGATGCCCGCAAGGCCCGAACGACCGTCAGCGGGCGTGACCCAGTTCATCGCGAAATAGGCAAAATCGGCGAGCGGATCGCCCGGCGTCGCCAGCTCCCAGTCGATGACGGCAAGGATCCGGGGCTGGTCGGGCGCGAAGATCATATTATCGATGCGAAAATCGCCATGGATGATGGACGTACGGGCCTGCTTCGGTAGGGAGCGGGGCAACCACCCGATCAGTTTCTCGATTTCCGGGATGTCGGCGGTCTGGGCCGCGCGATACTGCTTGGTCCAGCGCCCCACCTGCCGTTCGAAATAATTGCCCGGTCGACCGAAGTCGCCAAGGCCGAGGGCAACATGATCGAGCGAATGGAGATCGACCAGCGTATCGATCATCGCTTCATAAAATGCGCGGCGCTGATCGGCCGCGACATCCGGCAATGTGCCGTCCCACAGGGTGCGCCCCTCGACCATCTCCATCACATAGAACATCGAACCGATGACCGCCTTGTCCTCGCATAGTGCGAAGGGGCGGGGTACGGGAAAGCCTGCGGGGTGCAGAGCCGACATCAGGCGGAACTCGCGGTCCACTGCATGAGCCGACGGCAACAGTTCACCGAAAGGTTGACGGCGCAGAACATAGCTCTGATCGCCGGCATCAATATGGTACGTGGGATTGGACTGACCGCCGGGAAATTTCTTCGCCTGGATTGGGCCAGAAAAGCCGGCTAACTTGCCCGCCATCCACTGTTCCAACGCAGCTGCATCGAAGTCGATACTCATGAGCGTCAGCGCGCCACGCCCAGTTCGCCTGACGAAAACCCGTCCGTTTCCGCAGGTGCCACCTTGCGGTAACGTCGGAACTCGGAGCGAGCGATGGCGCGTTCATGCACCTCGTCGGGGCCGTCAGCCAGACGCAGGGTACGGATATTCGCCCAGTCCGCCGCAAGCGGAAAATCGCCGGACACGCCGCCGCCGCCATGCGCCTGTACCGCGTCATCGATGATCTTGAGCGCCATTTTCGGCGCCTGCACCTTGATCATGGCGATTTCGTTCTTCGCCGCCTTGTTGCCTGCCCGGTCCATCATGTCCGCGGCCTTGAGACAGAGCAGCCGTGTCATCTCGATATCAAGCCGGGCACGCGCTATCCGCTCTTCCCACACGGAATGTTCCGAAATGCGTTTGCCAAAGGCAGTCCGTGAAACCAGCCTTTTGGCCATCAGCTCCAGCGCCTCTTCCGCCACGCCAATGGTCCGCATACAATGATGGATACGCCCCGGCCCAAGGCGCCCCTGGGCAATCTCGAAACCGCGCCCTTCGCCCAGCAGGAGATTGTCTGCCGGAACCCGGACATCGGACAATGTAATCTCGGCATGGCCATGCGGCGCGTGGTCATAGCCATAGACGGAGAGCACGCGCTCGATCTTCACGCCGGGCGTATCCAGATCGACCATGATCATCGCCTGCTGACGGTGCTTTTCCGCATCGGGATTGGTCTTGCCCATCAGGATAGCGACCTTGCAACGGGGATCGCCCGCCCCGGAGGACCACCATTTGCGTCCGTTGATGACATAGTCATTGCCGTCACGCACGATCGCGGTCTCTATATTGGTCGCGTCGGAAGAGGCCACAGCCGGCTCGGTCATCAGGAAAGCCGACCGTATCTCTCCCTCCATAAGCGGCTTGAGCCAGCGATCCTTT
>JBFXHW010000355.1:0-3324 GCA_050176605.1 Sphingobium sp.
CAGGTGCCGGATACCCGTCGCAGATGCTCTTCCGCGCCAGCCTTCCCGCCATGCTGGCATCAGGATCGTGTTCCCTTCAGGCCCAAGATCGGCAGCCGCTTGCCCGGGTATGAAGACGACACACTTCATGGTGAAGCTGGAGATAGAACCCGTTCGGGCGAGAACGACCCGGCCTTCAGCCCCAAAGCCCATCGGCGATTTCGCGGGCGATCATCGCGCGCACCTTCATCATCAGATCATCGCCTGATGTGTCGATATGGCCGTAGAACCGAGCACGGCCGCCATGTGCGGTCCATTCCGCATATCGACAATGTTCGCGGGTATCGAGACGGAACACCCGCATGTCTTCGGCCCAATGGGGTTTCGGTTCCACGACGACGGTGATGCCGTCGCGTGTTTCTTCCCAGGGCAGCGTGCGCTCCGATGGGGGATTTTCGTGATCTTCCCGAAATATCTGATCAATGTCGATGATGGCAGTCATGGGAGACTCCAAAGAAAAAGCCCGGTCACAAGGACCGGGCGAGTTGCGGAAACGGAGTGGACGGGGCGACCGGAGCCGCCCCGTTTGAAGGTTATTCAGCGGCGACCATGTGCTGCTCTTCCTCGTCGTCGGCCGGATTGTCCTCCTCACCATCGCCCGAGAGGAAATCAGGCAGATCGTCGGCCTCGACGTTGGTGGCCTGCGCCACGTCCGCCTCGATATCCGCATCCACCATACGCAGCGGCTCGGGCAACCAGCCGGTATCAGCCAGCAGGCGCTCGGCCTCCTTCGCCATGTCGCCCTTCTTGAGGTGCCCGATCAGCTCAGCAGCACGGTCACCGGCGCCTTCGCGCACAGCCTCAAGGATACGTGGCTTGGTCACGCGGCCGAGATAATTGCCGACCGTCGGCTGCCAGCCCACCGCGACCATGTCGAGGCCGGTCGAACGAGCGAGCCGATCGGCCTGCGACTGGCGGATATCCAGCCCGTGCTGGCTGACACCCATGCCGCTATAGGGGTTCGGCTTCTCATGGAGCGCATTGACGCCGAAGCTCACGCAATGAGCGAGCAGGTCCATGCGGGATCCGTCGTCCAGATCGGCCAGCCAATCCCAGAGCGCCGCATCATCGGCCGGGATATGATCGCCCCAGCGTTCATGCCGGTCCTGGATCGCCTTGGCTGAGGCGCTGTCGCGCAGATCCTCGGCCTGTGCCGGGAATTGCACCTCGCGGACCTGCGCCTCCAAGCACCCCTTGGTGGAATGCGGCAGGAAGCAATCCGTCACCAGCCGATGCAACAGCGCCGTGATGGCGACATGCGGGTTCACCGCAACCGCGTCACGCAACGCAAGGGTGCGATGCGCCGTCAACTCGCTGACCAGCCGGTCGGGCAGCGGCTTGATGGTGTCGGTATCCTCCTTCTCCTCCGGCTCGGGGGACTGGCCGCCGAGCGTGATGACCGCGCGCTGGTGGCTGACTGCCGGTTCGGCCCGCTGGAGCACTTCCCCGGTCTCGGGATCGATGATCTCCGCCTCCGGTTCCTCAGTGGCCTCGTCCTCGGGGCGAACATGGCCGCGCTCGACCAGCAAGGTGCCATCGGCGTCAATGCTGACGAAGACGCCTGCCTTGGCCGTCTGATCCGGGTCGAAGGCCATCGGACGGCGCTCGAAAGCCTCCAGCGCCTGCTCGATCTCGCCCAGACGAGTATCGACCTCGTCAGGCAGTTCATCGGCCTCGGCATATTCGGCTTCGAGCCGGTCATATTCGCCGCGCAGCGCCTCGCGGGTAGCGCGCTCCTCCTCGGTCAGATCGACCGTGGTGCCGTCAAGCTGCCGCTGCCCATGATCGTGACCGTAGGGGAAGGTCATGGCGACCTCGATCCACTTCCAGCCCTCGGCGGCGATGGTTTCCGCTTCGGATTGCAACTTCTTGTTCACCAGCCGGTCGAGCAGCACCGGGTCCTGGAGCCAACCGCCATCATCCTGCTGGAAGAGATCGCGCAGCACGCAACCGCCAGCCTCTTCATAGGCGGTGATGCCCACGAACACCGCCCGCTTGTCCGACGCCCGCACCGTGGTCTCGGTCAGCAGGCGGCGGATGGTGTAGGGTTCTTTCTGCCAGCCGTCCTTGATCGCCTCCCAGACCTGTTCCTGGCGGGCATGGTCGGAGCTGACGGTGAAGGCCATGAGCTGCTCCAGCGTCATGCCATCCTCGGCATATACATCGAGCAACACGGTCGAAACGGATGCCAGGCGCAGACGCTGTTTCACCACCTTCACATCGACGAAGAAGGCGGCGGCGATGGCTTCTTCGGTCATGCCCTTCTCGCGCATGGTCTGGAAGGCACGGAACTGATCGAGCGGATGCAGCGGGGCGCGCTCGATATTCTCTGCCAGTGACACCTCGTCGATCAGGACATCGCCGGTTGCCTCCGACACCACGCAGGGCACCGGGGCGATCTTGGCGAGGCGCTTTTGCTTCACCAGCAGTTCCAGCGCCCGAAAGCGGCGGCCGCCGGCGGGCACTTCGAACATGCCGGTCTCCACGCCATCGTCATCCAGCACTGGGCGGACATGCAGCGACTGGATCAAGCCGCGACGGGCAATGGACTCGACCAGTTCCTCGACCGAGACGCCAGCCCTGACGCGCCGGACGTTGGACTGGCTCAGCACCAGCTTGTTGAACGGAATGTCGCGCGAGGACGACAGGGTGATCTTCTGAACGGCAGTGGCCATGTCAGTGACTCCATGACGGACGCCGGGGAGCCTCTCTCTCCGGCTATCAGCCCGTCACAAAACTCCCATCCCTCCTTTTCCTCTCCTGGCCGCCAACCGACGACATGATCGTCCTTCAGATATCACCGCGAGCGCGCAGGCTGACCTCCCGGCCGCCACCCACGATGATGTGGTCATGCAGCGTCACGCCCAGAACCTTGCAGGCTTGCTGGATTTCCTTTGTCATCGCCAGGTCAGCGGCCGAGGGTTCGGGTCGCCAGAAGGATGGTTGTGGATCATCCTACGACCTGCTTTATCATATTGAAATGCAAGCATTTTTTCTAAGTGATTCCAGAGGTGGTGCCGGGATTGGGGACCGGCATTTGGTGCGCTATTGTGATGGTCACGAGCGATCATCGGCGCGCGCAGTGAATTCCTTTGATGCACGGCGCTCAATCCAATCCCTTCCGGCTCAGGCTTCTATCTCGCCGATTCGGTGGAGCCTCTGGAGCCGTCCGCGAGCCGGTTCCGGCTAGATGATCAACCGGGCAACGTCTGCCTCCGAGTTGCGCCACCCTCAGTGCCTCCGTCAAGGGCAGCGGTAGTCTTGCAGGAAGGATAACCCGAGCAA
>JBFXHW010000356.1:0-3317 GCA_050176605.1 Sphingobium sp.
GGAGGAGGAGCTATCGGATGTTTGTGGGACTGCGCTGATTTGTTCGCGAGCCCAACACGAACAGGGGAATATTGAGGTGCATCATGTGTCAAGCGACCGTCCTCCGCCGATCAGCAGTAAGCCATGTCGCACTGATACCTGTCACGACTTCTAACGCCAGCCGGTTAGGACGAGTGTTTAGCCATTCGGGCCCATGAACAGGAAGGTGTCGTCCTTCTGCCTCTATCGTGTCTCGATATCGCCTGCGGGCAACGCGGTCTTCCGCATTGCCCAGACAGGATAGGGTCCAAGGCGGAACAAGAGGGCTGCCGACAAAAGGCTACCCGGTATAGCCAAAATAATCAGCAGCGAATAGCTGCCCGTTCTGTCGTAGATCAATCCGCCCAGCATAGGCCCGATTGCGCTGGTTACGGCTATAATGCTTCCCATAACGCCGAATATCTTGCCGTAATTACGCATGCCGCCATAAACGCTGGTGAGATAGCCGCAGAGCTGAAGCTTGGTTCCGCCCGAATAGCCAATCACAATCATGGCAAATACGATTAGTCCCGGCGTCCGGAATGGCTCCAGCAGCAGGACTAGCGCCGCAGCAGCGGCGATGTTCGTGATCACGCCGACTACTCCCGCTTCGAAGCGGTCCATCAGCCACCCGCTGATCAAGCTGCCCGCGACGGATGCGATACCGGAAAGGCTTGCGAGATAGGCCGCATCGGTGCGGGTAAACCCGGCATCGATGAGCAAGGGGACTTGATGCACGACCAGGCTCGCCGTCAACAGCAGGGTGATCAGGGTCGCGAGGCCGATGCGGAAAATCGCCAGACTGCGTAACGCTTCGCGGGTAGAAAGACCGCACAGCGTCGGGGCTGCGCGTCTGGCGGAAGTTTTGGAAGATCGCCGGTGGTCATCGTGCACGTCGAACAGGAACAGCAGGCACATCACGAACACGGGCAGGCCCCAGCCCACCGCCAGCGCGACATAGGCCGTCCGCCAACCGAAGTCAGCGATGAGCCACCGCGTCAGCGGCGGCACCAATACCGCACTGATCGAGGCACCACACAGCACTACGGCGAGCGCCATGCTGCGGGATGCGGTGAACCTCGAGGAAACGGCCGCTGTCCAGACGGTTGCTTTGAGAAACGCGGTGCAGATAGCGAAAACCGCCCAGAGCATCGCCCATTGCTCGGGCGATCCATTAGCCAACGCAAAGGAGGACATCGCCGTGGCTGTCAACATCACGCCCGGCAAGGCCAGCCGTCTTACGCCCCAGCGATCAATCGCGGCTCCCACGAAAGGCGAGATCGGTACGAGGATCAGCGACGAGATGCTTGCACCGAGCGAAATTTGCGTGCGGTTCCATCCGAACTCGTCCGTCAAGGGCGCCATGAACAGCCCAATCGAGTAGTATACGATTGTCGGATATGACATTCCGAGGAACGCCGTGGCCACCAGAGGCCAATAGGTGCGCCACTCGGTGCGCGGGTTTGAAGGTCTATCGTTCACTTCCAGTTCCCCTCAGCCGTTCCCATTCGCCGAAGGCGTACAACGGCCGTGTTATTTGTTAACAAGTGAGGCTTTATCCACCTTGTGGATATCCGCTCTCTGGCTTTGCTGATTTGGCATTTCGACAGACCGATTGGTGAGCAGACTAAGATTAGCGGACCTCGCCGAAAGACGTTCCTGTCCTTGGATAGGGGCTTGCCTCATTCTATCGCAGCCGCGCTGACAAAGCGACTTTGCTTTGCGTAACGGCACTGCGGGCATGTCGCGGCAAGTGTGATGGCGACACCGTATCGCAACATTTTTTCCGTTCCTGAACGGGGAGACTCGTTTCCTGAAGACAGGACAACTGGTCGCGCCTGTCGGATGATAGGTCAATTACATCGCCCACGAGGACATGATATTATGCCGGATCGAAGAGAGAGGATGGGATATCATGGCCAACAGGTTGAAGCCGCTTCAAGGCATGGTAGTAATCGATCGCGGCGTTGGCATGGCTGCAGCTCTGGTCGTCAAGTTTTTGGCAGAACTGGGCGCGCGGGTCATCACGGTGGAACCGGACGGTGGCGATCCTTTTGCCGAGCTTTACCCGGCCTATGAAATCTGGAAAGGGGCTGCAGAGAAGAGCGGGCAAGCAGCATCCTCTTCGGACGAACTCGAAAAGTTGCTGAGCGGCGCTGACATTTGTATCGTCGGTGGCGAGGATCATCCCACGCTCATGCGGCAATCGGATGCCGGCGATATCTCCTCGTGTCATCCGCATGTGATCGTACTCGAGATCGAAGGATATCCCCAGGCGCACCCGGACGCCGGGCGCCCCGCCGTTGACATCTTGTTGCAGGCGCGCGCCGGGCTGGTTTGGGAACTTTACAGCGCCCGACCCACGCCAATCACTTTTTCACCTTCCGCATACGGCGCGGCGATGCGCGCTTTGATCGGTATCCTCGCGGCCGTGTATGAACGGATCGGAAGCGGTCGGGGCCAGTTGGTTTCGACTTCTCTTTATGAAGGGGTCGTGAACTGCATGGCCGGCCTCTGGTCCTCGGCGGAAAAGGCGAAAACACTGTCGGTGCCGCTGGACCCGCAATCTTTGATCTTTCGGACCGCAGACGGCCACTATGTGCAAACTGCAATCGCCGCCACCGGTGCGAAACAGAAAATATATAAGGCCCTGGGCATCGATGACTCTGCGGTTGACCCGGCCGACAGCGGTTTGCCTACACAGAAGACCTCCGCCAAGAACTTCTTCGGTGACTATGATCTTTTGGCCAAATATGTCACCAAAATGACGCTGGACGATGTCCTCCAACGCATCTGGGAGGTGGGTCAGCCGGCAGAGGCGATTTTGCCACCCGGCGGATGTTGGGGCAATCCGCAGATCGAGTATAATCAGACTTTGACCACAAGTGCCGACGGAACCCGATATGTCGGCAATCCGATCATCTCGTCGGGTTCTGGAAAAAAGGGGCGAGTCGGCTGCTCACCGCAATCCAGGCCGCTTGATGATGTGCGTGTCCTGGACTTCGGCGATTTTGTGGCCGGCCCCTATGCTTCGATCGGTCTGGCTGAACTTGGAGCCGAGGTTATCAAGATCGAGCCGATTGCAGGAGACAAGTTCCGTTCGAACTTCTTGTGGTACCATGGTACCAACCGTGGGAAGCGAGCCATTTCGCTGGATCTGAAGGCGGAAGAAGGTCGCCGGATCGTCCATCAGCTCTGTGCTGCCAGCGATGTGGTGAGCAGCAATTTTCGACCGGGTGCCACCGGACGTTTGGGCATCGACGCCGAAACGCTGCATGATATCAAGCCGGAGCTTGTCG
>JBFXHW010000357.1:0-3317 GCA_050176605.1 Sphingobium sp.
CGCGGTCTCGCCCACCTTCACCTTGCGGCCCTCCTCGTCCTCCTGGATGGCCTGGTCGATGGCCAGCACGCGGATGTTCTTGAGGATGGTCTCGGTGATGAAGCCGGCGCCCGCCGCACCGGCGTTCGCATCGCCCGAACGGCGCGTCATGATGATGTCGACGTAGTCGTTGGGCAGGATGAAGCCGCCCGCCGAGGTGTCGGCCGAGACCTGCACGGCGATGGCGCGCTTGCCCGAGGGCAGGATGGACGACATGAAGCTCTTGCCGCCGTCGATCAGCTTGGCGCGGCGCAACGGCTCCCCGGCGAACATCGCAACCCGCGCGATGGCGCCCTTCAGCTTCTCAAGCGCGTCGGGCTCGGCCTCGCGGATGATGAAGTTCTCGTTGATGCCGTCGGCCGGCCAGGCCTGCCACTTCAGCTCCTCGCCGACCGGCGCGCCCATCGGGATGTCGGAAGCCAGCACCAGAACATCGGAAAGCTCGATCTGCGGTTCCTGGGGGGCCGCCTCGACGACGATCTGCTGCGGCGGGGGGGCGCTGCCCATGTTCTTGGCGACGTAGCCGGCGCCGCCCGCCGCGGCGACCGCGACGCCCAGAATTATCAGTCTGGATGCTGCCATTTTCGGAGGACCTTGGACTCAGTCAAGCTCAACTGTCGGAGCCGGACATTGACCCCCCAATCGTCAAATTACGGTTAATGCAGTCCTTACGATCATGATTAATTTAAAGTTGATTCAAATGCCTGCGGCCAAGCGCAAACGGCCCGGCGCGGGGCGCGCGCCGGGCCGTTCGGTCAAGGGATTACAGGGTCAGTGGCCGGCGAGCTGAGCGAGCGCCCAGAGCATCAGCGGCGTCGACGGGAAGACGAGCAGGCCGGCGACGCCGAGCGCGATCGCATAGGGCACGCCGACCTTCGGATCGGCGAAATTCCGCAGAAATACGTTGCGTCCGGTGAACACCGCCAGCGGCGAACCGCGATAGCTCAGTATGGCAAGCGTCAGAACGCCGCCGATAAAGGCTGCCGCGACCAGGTACTGAATGAGCAGGATGTCGTAGCCGATCCACAGCGCGGTCGCAGTCATCAGCTTGGCGTCGCCCCCACCCATGCCGCCAATGGCGAAGAGAGAGAAGGTGGCGAACAGCACCATCGCGGCGGCGGCGAAGTGCATTCCGTAAGTCGCCCAGTCCATGCCGGTAAAGGGCGCGACGACGGCGAAGGTGGCGATCAGCAGCAGCGAAACGCGGTTGGCGATCGTCATCGACAGGAGGTCGGAGACGGCCGCGAACGCCATGCAGAAAGGAAAGACCACGAAGATAGCGGCTTCGAGCATTGTCAGGCTCCGCCCTGGATCGAGGCCGGATTCGTAGCGCGGCCGCCGTTAAGCATTCATGAAACGGTCGCCCTGAGGCGCGAAAAGCGAAAGGGCCGCCTCATCGGCGGCCCTTGGCCCAGCCTGCGGTTTTCACCGCGGCGAAATCAGTTCGCGGTACCGTCGAGCGTGTTCGCGATGCGGTCGAACTGGTTGTTGATCGAGTTGCCGAGCGCGCCGGCGCCGACCATGATGGCGAGGGCGATCAGAGCGGCGATCAGACCATATTCAATGGCGGTCGCGCCGGACTCGTCCTTCATAAAACGTGCAACAAGCTTGGACATGGGAGAGCTCCTTACTCCGTGTTACAGCACTTCCGTCAACTTTTCTTCCTGGGTCGATCGGATGCGGGCAATCTAGGACGAAGCTGTTTCATCCGGCTTAACGAACAGGCTTACCTAACCGTTAAGCGGCCGAGCCCGTCGGCGTGGTTAACCATGGGCTAAGTCCCGGGGGCTTGCCGGGACGCCAGCGGACGCAAGCCATGTGCGTCTGGCCTTATATATAGGCGCGCGCGAGCGCCGAGGCCGGCTTGCCGGAAACGAAAGCGCGGCGGTTGCGGGACTTAACCGTTGTTTCACCAATATCTTTCATCTTCCGTTGATCAGTATCGTATCCCGGAGACGAGCAGTGGCGTCCAAATCCCGTTTCGCAATCTCCGCATTTCTTGTCTTCGCCGGTTTCTCGGCTTCGTTCCCAGCCTCGGCCGCCAACGGCATCGAGGTGGTGATGAACCAGGCCAAGATCGTGAAGATCGCGCGACCGGCCGACACCATCGTCATCGGCAATCCGGCCATCGCGGACGCCTCGGTGCAGGACGCCACGACGATCGTGCTCACGGGCAAGGGTTTCGGCGTCACCAACCTGGTGATCCTCGACGCCGATGGCAGCCCGATCGTGGACGAACAGGTGGTGGTGAGCCGCCATTCCGCCAATTCGGTCCGCGTCTATCGCCGCGCCGACGTGCAGACCCTGTCCTGCTCGCCCTATTGCGAAAGCTCCTACAAGACCGACGCCGAGCGCGCCTCGGAAGCAGAGATGGGCCAATAGGCCACACCATCGGCCATGCGGTAACCGGGTGGTAAAGATTCTGCCTGCATTTTGAGCGGGTGTCCAAACCCGGCTTCAATCAGTTGCGTCTAGAACTGCCCGAGGCGGAGTTCGGCTTGCCGGGGCAGAGCATCAGATGAGCGCACAGCCACACGAAAACGCACGCATGAAATTGCGCCGGCGGTTCCTTCGGCTGTTCGTGCGGCTGGGACGCGACCGCAGCGGCGCCACGGCCATCGAGTTCACGGCGCTGGCCATCCCCTTCTCGCTGCTGATCTTCGCGATCCTCGAAAGCTGCCTGTCCTTCGCCGGGCAGGAGGTGATGGCGAACGCCACCGACGACATCGCGCGACAGCTGCGCACGGGCCAGATCAAGGCAGCCGACCTCAACGAGACCAAGCTCAAGAAGCTGATCTGCGACCGACTGGAAATCATGGTGGCGGAGAACTGCCCGGGGCTTTCGGTCGACCTGAAATCGTACGCGACCTTCGCGGCCGCGGCTGCGGTGCGCATCAAGCTGACCGCGGACAAGGACATCGACACCACCGGCTTCTCGGTGACGCCGGGGCCGTCGATGTCGAAGAACATGCTGCGCGTCTTCTACCGCTGGCCGGTGATCACCGACTTCATGCGCAAGTCGATGTCGAACCTGAAGGGCGGCAAGACGCTGCATTTCGCAACGGCGACCTGGCAGAACGAGCCGTTCACGGACTAGCGCAAGGAAAGGCTGAAACGGGGTGGGTTCCATGGCCGGCTTGACGCGCACGAGGCTTCGCGGCCTGCTTCGGCGGTTCGCGCACGCATTGTCCGACCGACGGGCGGCGGCGGCCGTCGAGTTCGCCTTCATCGCTCCGGTGTTGCTGTCGCTCTATTTTGTCACGATGGAGGTCTCGCAG
>JBFXHW010000358.1:0-3307 GCA_050176605.1 Sphingobium sp.
CGTGCCGATCCACCAGCTTCTCGGCGGCCGCATGCGCGACAGCGTGCTCGGCTACGCCAATGGATGGTACCGCACCGAGCGAACGCCGGAGGCCTTTCTGGAGGCCGCGCAGGCGGTGATGGCGAAAGGCTTCAAGGCCTTCAAGCTCGATCCGTTCGGCACCGCGCAGAGTTTCATCTCCAGAGAGGAACTGGATCTCTCCTACGACATCTGCCGAATGCTGCGCGACCGGCTGCCGGCAGATACGCACATCCTGATCGACGTTCACGCCCGCTTCACTGGCATTGCCGCGTTGCAGGCAGCGCAAAAATTCGCGGATCTCGACATCTACTGGTGGGAGGAGCCGACCTCCCGCGACCGGCAGGAAACGGTGCACGAGATGGCGCTACGCTCGCCGATCCCCGTCGCGACCGGCGAGATGTACGACACGGTCGGCCAGTTCTATGCGCTGGCTGAGGGCGGCGGCGTCAACATCTTCCAGCCCGAGCCCATGTCGCTCGGCGGCATCGCGCCGACCATGCAGGTGGCGGCGATCGCCTTCGGTCATGGCAGCGTGATCGCGCCGCACCAGAGCGGCGGCCCGGTCGCTACCGCCGTCTGCCTCCAGCTTGCCGCCGCTGTCCCGAACTTCCTCATCCAGGAGCACTTTGACGCCTTCAACGATCCATGGACACGCGATCTGGTCACATGGCATCCGACCGTCAACCCGGACAACGGGCACCTGTCCTTGCCCGATGCTCCCGGTCTCGGCATCGACCTCAACATAGACGCGATCAAGGCGCATCCCTACGATCCTCATGCCTATCTGAACGTCCATGCGGAAGGCTGGGAACGCCGGCTCGGCACCGGGCGCGAGGCTTCCTGAGCCGCGCTCCGGCTTCGCCGATTCAGGCCGCCCTTGCCTTCAGATCGATGAACTCCCTGTTGACGCAGTTCATCAGCACGCCCTCGCGCAGATAGGTGACGATCACCTCGATCGCCTTGCGCTGCATGTCTTCGAGCGCCGAAGGGCTATAGAAGGCGGCGTGCGGGCTGAGCACCAGCTTGCCGTCGGTCCAGTCTTCGCGGCTGCGATAGGCTTTGATCAACGGGTGGTCGGAATCGGCCGGCTCCCTGGGCAGCACGTCGAGGCCGGCAGCCGCGATCCGGCCCGCCTTCAGCGCTTCCGTCAGAGCATCGAGATCGACGATCGGTCCCCGCGCCGTGTTGATGACGATGAGGTCGGGTTTCGCTTTCGCTAGCAGGCCCCCACCAACCATGCCGCGCGTTTCATCGTTCAGCGGGGTATGCACCGACAGTATGTCGGCTCGCGCCATGACCTCGTCGAGATGACGCACGCGCTCGTAGCCGGCGGCCAGTTCCGCGCCGTTCGGCAGGTAAGGATCGTAGAAAATCACCTTCATGTCGAAAGCGGCGGCGCGGCGTGCCGTCGCCAGCCCGATGCGGCCGAGGCCGAGCACGGCAAAAGTCTGGCCGCGGAGCCGCCGGACGCGCGGCGCCGAAGCGTAGTTCCAGCGGTCGGCATGGTCGCGCACCGCCTCCTGATAGCTCGATGTGCCGCGCGCGATGGCGAGCAGAAGCGCCAGCGCATGATCCGCCACCTCGGTCGTGCCGTAGTCCGGCACGTTGCAGACCGGCACGTTGCGGGCGTTCCATTCGACAAGGTTGATCGTGTCGTAGCCCACGCCTTCGCGCACGACGATCCTGCAGCGCTCGAATGCCTCGGCGGGCACGCCGATGGGCAGCGTGGCCGCGCAGTTGATGACCGCATCGGCCATCCGGCACTGCTCGATGGTCGGCGGCGGCGAAGCCTCCGCACCCGACCGGTGGATGTCGAACGTCACGTCTTGTCCGAACGCCTGATAGAGCGGCGTGTCGGGAGCGTATGTGTTGACTTTCAGAATGCGCATAAACCCTCTCCGCGCTGTCCGCCGCACCGGGCTGGCGATTGTTTTCGGTTGATTGTAATCAGTGAGCGATGAACGACGACGCTTTCGACCTTTCGCCCGCACCGCGCCGCGTCCTGACGGACGACGTCGTCGACGCGATCCGCGGCGCGATCCTCTCGGGCAAGATCCGGCCGGGCTCCCGCCTCATCGAGGAGGATCTGGCGACCTCGCTCAGGGTCAGCCGCGGACCGGTGCGGCAGGCCATTTTCCGCCTTCAGCAGGAAGGGCTGGTCGTCCACGAGCCGCATCGCGGCGCGACCGTCGGGGAGGTGTCCGAGGACGATGTGGCCGACATCTACAGTCTTCGGCTGGCGCTCGAGCGCCTTGCCGTGGAGCATGCCGGCCGCAAGGCTGAGGCCGGCGACTTCGCCCACATCGAGGCCGTGCTCGATCGTTTCCGCGCGATGCCCCGGGCGGAGATCGACAGGCGGCGCGTGGCCGAACTCGACATAGAGTTCCACGACGCGATCTTTCACGCCGCCCGCAGCCGGCGCCTCTATCGCGCCTGGGAGACGCTGCGTTCGCAGTTGATGATGTTCCTGATGCTGCGCGACGCGCTGCCCGCCGACTATCTCGACAGCTGGCATCGCGATCATGCGCGCCTTCTCGATTCGATCCGCGGCGGCGACGCTGCGGCTGCCGATGCGATCATCATCGAACATGTCGAAAGCGCGAAAGAGCGCCTGCTCGCAATTCTTCACGCCAAGCGGCAGGCCGCCTCCCAACCCTGATTGCCTGCGTCTTGACATATACAGGTCCGATTTCTAGTCTCGTAAATTGTAAACAATAAACTGAAAGAGGCGCAAGCTTGTTTTGACGATCGGGGCGGAAGCGGGCCTGTCACGCGTCATGAGGAGGGGACTGTGAAGATCACGAAGATCGAGACGATCTGGTTCGAGGCGCAGCCGCAAAAGGTCTGGCAGCAGCAGAACCCCAAGGCGCGGCAGGCGTTGCCCAACAATCTCTGGGTGCGAGTCCACGCCGACAACGGCATGTCGGGCGTCGGCGAGACATATTATCTGCCGCGCGCCGTCGCCGCCATCGTCCACGACATCTACGCGCCGCTGCTCATCGGCCGCGATCCCCGCGACATCGATAACCACTGGCAGAACATGTTCTCGCTGGCGAATTTCTGCGGCGTGATGGGTGCCGAAATGCGCGCCATCTCGGCGCTCGATGTGGCTCTGTGGGATCTGGTCGGTCAGATTGCCGGCCTGCCGATCTACCATCTGCTGGGCGGCCGCAGCCGCGATCGCATCCGCGTCTACAACACCTGTGTCGGCTTCGGAAAATATCCCGACCTCGATGCGTGGATGACCGGGCGCGCCGGCGAGCTTGCCGAAGACCTGCTGAAGCAG
>JBFXHW010000359.1:0-3295 GCA_050176605.1 Sphingobium sp.
GTCCGGATGGCGAACGGATATTCGGAACGGATGTAGATATAGCCGTGAAGCGCGCCGACGGCATGGCCCGCGATCGCCATGCCCTCGATCAGGCAATAGGGATCGCCTTCCATCAGCATGCGATCGGCGAAGGTGCCGCTGTCGCCTTCGTCGGCATTGCAGACGATGAATTTTTCATCCGCCGCCGCATCGAGCACGGTCTGCCACTTGATGCCGGTCGGGAAGCCCGCTCCGCCGCGTCCGCGCAGGCCGGACGCCTTGACCGCATCGACAACCTGTTGGGGCGAAACCGCGCGTGCGGCTTCCAGCCCCTTCCAGCCGCCATGCGCCGCGTAGTCGTCGAGGCTCAGCGGATCGATGATCCCGCAGCGGGCGAAGGTGAATCGCTGCTGCTTCGCGAAGAAGGGCAGCGCCGCGACGTCGCCCAGCCGCGCCGGATGCGTGCCGTCAAGGATAGCGGCGACATCGCCGGAGCCGACAGGCCCGTAGCCGATCCGTCCCGTCTCGGTCTCGACCTCGACCAGCGGCTCGATCGAGAACAGCCCCCGGCTGCCGGTGCGCACCACCGCGCAGCCCGCGTCCACAAAGGCATCGGCCACCGCATCGGCACCCAGCGCGACCGAAGCCATGTCTCCGCTGATGAAAACGCGCATCACGCCGCCACCTCCACCGCGATGCGCTCGATTGCGGCGGCATCGATACGGGCGACCGGGCGATCATTCACCAGCGCGTTCGGCCCGATCGCGCACAAGCCGAGACAGTAGACCGGTTCCAGCGCCACATTGCCGTCGGAACGCTCCTCACCCATTGCGACGCCCAGCCGTTCGGCCAAGGCAGCCTCGATGGCCGGCCCGCCCCGCGCCTGACAACTTTCGGCGCGGCACAGCTTCACGACATGCGGCGGCGACGGCCGATCGCGGAAATCATGGTAGAAGCTGAGCACACCGTGGACCTCGGCGCGGCTGAGATTGAGCGCGGCGGCGATGTGCGGCACCGCGCTGGGTGGAATATGGCCGAACTCATGCTGGAGCGCATGCAGCAGCGGCAACAGCACGCCACGCTGGCCCGCCATCGCCCGCATCAACCTGTCAACCGCCGCCTCGACATCCACGGCTTCCGTCACATCACGCTCCCTTTTGGCAGCTCGGGGTGCGGCAAATTGGCATCCTGGTCAAATTGATTGCCCTCATATGTGATAGAAACTCTCTATCAAACACCTGTGCGATGGACCTCCCGCGCGGCCGCGAGCGCGGCGGCCGCCAAGGGCGGCATCGGCGCACGATCAGCGACGATCAGCCCGATGCGGCTTGCCGAATGATCGCCTTCGAGCCGGAGCGTCCGCGCCCAGCGCAGACCTTCGACCATCCCGGCGTAACTATCCGGCATGATCGTCGCAAAGCCCCCGGATCGGACCAACGCGAGCAGCACGACGTAGCTGTCCGAGGTGGCGCGCGGCGTGATCGCCAGCCCCAGCGCGGCCAGGCGGGCATCGAGAATGCGCCGGTTCTGCATCCCCTGATGCAGCAGACAGAGCGGCGCGGCGGCCGCATCCTCCCAGCTGATGCTGTCGCGACCGTCGAAACCCGCGCCATCGCAGGCGACGAACATGTAGCGTTCCTCGTAAAGCGCGACGCTGAACATGTCCGACGGCGGCTCATGATCGAGATAGGTCAGCCCGGCGTCCAGCTCGAACGCCTTCAATCCGCGCACAATCTCCCGCGATGTGAACGACCTGACGGAGAGCGAGATGCCCGGATGACTCGCCAGCAACGCCCGCGCCAGCCGTCCGGCCGCAGGCATCGCCGCCGGGATCGTGCCCAGCCGGAACTCGCCATGGATCGGCCCGCCGAGCGCCTCGACCGACTGGAGCATGCCTTCATGCGCCGCCAGCATCTGCTGCGCCCAGGGCAGCATGGCGCGTCCTTCCGGCGTCAGCCCGACATAGCGGCGATCACGCTCGACCAGCCGCTTGCCGAGTTCCTCCTCAAGCGCGGAAAGCGCGGCGGACAAGGTCGGCTGCGTGACGCCGCATCGATCTGCAGCCCGCGCGAAATGCTGTTCGCTGGCCAGGGTCAGAAAGTATCGCAATGTCCGCAATTGCATCATTCGGGGAATAGGCTGATAGGCGCGATCTATCAATATCGCGCAGCACGCCCCTTCCCCCGCCCATACCGCAATCAGCGATAAAAGATATGTGTATCCACCTGCGCCACCTTGCTGAGCGATCCGCTCCAGTAGGGCACGACCCAATCGGTGTGATAATGCGTGGCTGTGCCCACCTCCGCGAAAACATAGCCATCGAGCGCGCGGTCCGCCGCCTTGCGTGCAGCGGCCCAGCCGTCACGAACCCGCCGCCGTTGCGTCGATCCGTCGCAGGTAAAGGTGAACTGGCAGCCGGTTCTCCGCTTCGAGCCCTGATAGACGACGCCGCAGACCGTGCCGGGATACGCGCGGTGGCGGACGCGGTTGAGGACGACCTGGATCACCGCCTGCTGACCGCGCCGATCTTCACCGGCTTCGTACAGCGCAGCCGTTGCGAGACATTCCCGCGCCTTAAGCCTGGCGGCGGGGCTGCCGTCAAACCTATAGGGTCGAGCCGCCTTCAGAGGCTCATCGACAAACGGAACGGCGGCGTTGGTCCTGCGGGCTTCGTCCCTGGCGAGCTGCTCCGGCGACAGATCGCGGCGCGGCGCGTTGGCGGTGACGAGCACATATCCTGCAAAGATCAGGAACGAGAGCGCCACCATGCGCTCGAACAGGGTAAGCCCGAACAGCCTGCGCGACGCCGAACGCCTGCGCCGCCGCCGATATTTCCCGCCCCTCGCCCGTGTTGCCATGCCGGGGCGTTAGCGGATGGCGGTGGCGGCGCAAATAGCTTCCACCAAGGTGTGGCTACCAAGTGTGACCCGACTTCGGCGGGGCGCCTCATTTCGACCTAGACCACATCAACGAAGTGTGCCGGAACCCGACTGGATAACCTTATTGCGAGCTTAGGGGCGGCTCACCTACTGCGCATAATGGAAAGCACAGATCTTGTTGCCGTCGAGATCACGAAAATATGCGGCGAAGATCGGACTGCCCTCGCCGCCGCGCTGCCCCGGAGCACCTTCATCCTTGCCCCCTAGCGAGAGCGCCTTGGCGTGCATGGCCGTTGCCTGTTCCGGGGAGTCACATGCGAAGCTTACCATCGACCCATTGCCGATCGTTGCCGGCTGACCGTCAAACGGCGGAAGCACGCAAAACATCGTAGATCCGAAGCCGCTGCCGTACATGCGGCCACCGCTGGGATGCTCCA
>JBFXHW010000360.1:0-3289 GCA_050176605.1 Sphingobium sp.
CGCAACGACAGCAATTTCGTGCGCGGCTCCTTCCGGGTGCGCGGCGACACCATCGAACTGTTCCCGTCGCATTTCGAGGACCGCGCCTGGCGCATCTCGCTGTTCGGCGACGAGGTGGAATCGATCGCCGAATTCGATCCGCTCACCGGCCGGAAGGCCGCCGAGCTGGAGCAGATCAAGGTCTATTCCAACTCGCATTACGTGACACCGAAGCCGACGCTGGAACAGGCGGTCAGCCGCATCAAGCACGACCTGCGTCTCCGCCTCGCCGAGTTCAACAGCGCCGGCCGCATCCTCGAGGCCCAGCGCCTCGAACAGCGCACCATGTTCGACATCGAGATGATGATGGCCACCGGCTCCTGCGCCGGCATCGAGAACTATTCGCGCTACCTTACCGGCCGCAAGCCGGGCGAGCCGCCGCCGACCTTGTTTGAATACCTGCCCGACAACGCCCTGGTGTTCATCGACGAGAGCCACGTCACCATCCCGCAGATCGGCGGCATGTTCAGGGGTGACTTCAACCGCAAGGCGACGCTGGCCGAATATGGCTTCCGCCTGCCCTCCTGCATCGACAACCGCCCCTTGCGCTTCGAGGAATGGGACGCCATGCGGCCGCAGACCATCTGCGTCTCGGCCACGCCCGGTCCGTGGGAGATGAAGCAGACCGGCGGCGTTTTCGCCGAACAGGTGATCCGCCCCACCGGCCTCATCGACCCGCCGGTGATCATTCGCCCGGTCAAGACCCAGGTGGACGATCTGGTGGACGAATGCAGGCAGGTGGCGCTGGCCGGCTACCGCACCCTGGTGACGACACTGACCAAGCGCATGGCCGAGGATCTCACCGAATACATGCATGAACAGGGCATCCGGGTGCGCTACATGCATTCCGACATCGACACGCTGGAGCGCATCGAGATCATCCGCGACCTGAGACTCGGCGCCTTTGATGTGTTGATCGGCATCAACCTGCTGCGCGAGGGCCTCGACATTCCCGAATGCGCCCTTGTCGCCATTCTCGATGCCGACAAGGAAGGCTTCCTGCGCTCGGAAACATCGCTGATCCAGACTATCGGCCGCGCCGCCCGCAATGTCGACGGCAAGGTCATTCTGTATGCGGATCAAATGACCGGTTCGATGGAGCGGGCGATTGCCGAAACCAACCGCCGCCGCGAAAAGCAGACGGCCTATAACGAGGCCAACGGCATCACGCCGACCTCGATCAGGCGCAACATCAGCGATATCCTCAAGAGCGTCTACGAGCAGGACCACGTGACGGCCGACGCTGGCCTGATGGAAGACGCGCCGCTGGTCGGCCACAACCTGCAGAAGGTTCTGGCCGACATGGAAAAGAAAATGCGCGAAGCCGCCGCCAATCTGGAGTTCGAGGAAGCCGCACGGTTGCGCGACGAGGTCAAGCGCCTGAAGTCGGTGGAACTCGCGGTGATGGAGGATCCCACCGCTCGCCAATCCGCCATCGAGGATGCGAGTGTCTCATGGCCTAAACCCAAGGGCGGCCGCAGCGCGGGATCGAAGGGCGGCAAGCCCGGCACCCGTACTTATCGGGGGAAGAAGCGGTAATGGTGCTTTCCGGGGACCAGGCGCCATGCCTTCGCAAGCGATCACGCATAACCACCGTCTGACAGGGTGAAATGAGGCCGGCCGATCAACCGCCGGACCGGACCCGGCCCAACCTAGAGTCCGAACAGGACGCTGATGAACATCTTGGCCGCTGCTGAGAGCGCCGATGAGACGAGCGCCAGCACCAGCGCGCTGGCGCCCGCCAGCAGATAGCCGATGGTGACCGCCAGCCCGTCCCGCTCGGCAAGGCCCAGCGCCAGGACCCCGATGGCCGCCGCCGGCAGGATGTTGCCGAAGGGAATGGGCAGAAACAGGATGACGGCCAGCAGGAAGGCCGTCAGGCCGATCAAGCGCTCGGCGGCATTCGACAGAACGGTGACGGCAAGCCGGGGCTTCAGGACCTTCTCGAATCGGACCAGCACCGGCATCGCCCGGCGGATGAAACCGGCCACCATGGCGCCATCGATCTGCCGGCTCCGGATCTTGCCGGGAAGCCAGAGGGCCTGCCGGCCCATCATCAGCTGGAATGTCAGGATGACCAGTGGCAGCCCCAGCACCGCCGACGTTCCCGGCGGCGTGGGAATGATGTTGGGCACGGCAAAGACGAACATCAGCGCGCCAAAGGCACGCTCGCCCAGTTCATCGACCAGTTCGCCGATCGAGAACGACGCCCGCCCATCGAGCGACCTTATGATATCGGACAGCCGGCGCGGCCGGGGCGTTTTCTCACTCACCGCGGTACGCTTCCTTCTGCCGGACTACCACACCCCCGGGACTGGCCCGTAACCATCTGATCTTGCCTGCCATGTCCATTCCGCACGCTGCGCCGGGGATATCCGCCACTGCACCGATTCACCGCCTGATATGCGGTGTTCGCGTCAAGCGCAATGCGGCGAGCGATCCCGGCCCGGGCAACGGCGCACCCGCTGCCTGGTGCAGGCGGTGGGACGCGAACCCATCCTTCCATACGGAAAACGGATTTCAAGCCCACTCTGTGTGGGGTTATTTATTTGATATTATTGTGTTTTTTCAGTCTTAAATTGAAATTGTGCAAGCTTATGCGTAAACTTTTACGCAACATTTCCGGTTACCCCGGCAGAGCGGAATTAGCACAAATCCTGCGATGCTCTTCATGTTCGCCCAGCGCGGACGTGAGTCAATTCTTCATGCGGTCTTGAGATGAATACGTCAGCCTCATTGAGGATTATCTTGTTCATCCAGCAGGATGCCTCTTATTTTAGCTCGCGGGATTGATCGCGCTGATCACCCAAGAAGAGCTCTCCATGACGATCCCTTCATCCGAGAGCGTCTGCCGGCTGATCGCCTCGGCCAGCGCCGTTTCAATCTCCGGCCTCTTTTCTTCGGCAAGCGCGCCCGCCTCGCGGAATACCTCGCCGGCCGGGCCTATAGCCAGCTGGAAGGCGATCGCATCGCTGACGTCCTTGCCGATCAGCACCGGTGCATCGACGCGGCGGAATTCGATCTCGCCATAGCCTGCGGCGGTCATCATGGCACGGACAGTATCCTCGCCCGACATCGAAAAGGGTCCCGGCCCGCAGGTCTGCGCATCCTCACCAGGCGGCGGCAGGAAACGCAGTACGACGTCTTTCGCCATCGACAACCAGGGGTTGTCCGCACGCGTACGCCAGACGATGTGAACCATACGGCCACCAGGGCGCAGAGCCTTGCGCATGTTGCGCAGGCCGGCGAC
>JBFXHW010000361.1:0-3277 GCA_050176605.1 Sphingobium sp.
TCCGGCTCGACAATGCCACTCGCGACAATCTGGACGCGGTCGGAGCACTGCCGGTGATGCTGCCCGAGCGTGGCGCTGGACCGCGACAGTCCGTGGCGCTGCGCGAGCTGGCCCGCTTCCAAGTCTCGGAAGGCGTCAACCAAGTCAGCCGTGAAAACGGCCAGCGCCGGGTGGTGGTCCAAGCCAATGTCCGCGGTCGCGACCTCGGTTCCTTCGTCCAGGAGGCGCAGCGCCAGGTAGCGGAGCAAGTCCAACTCCCACCGGGTGTGTTCATCCAGTGGGGCGGCCAGTATGAAAATTTGCAGGCGGCCTCGGCGCGTCTGTCGATCGTCATTCCGGTCGTCTTCCTGCTGATCTTCGGCATCCTGTTCCTCGCATTGCGGGGCTTAGCGCCGGCGGCCGCCGTTTATTCGGCGGTGCCGCTAGGTCTTGCCGGCGGTGTGTTCGGCTTGGCGATCTCGGGCCTCAGCTTTTCGATCTCAGCCGCAGTGGGCTTCATCGTGCTCTCCGGCGTCACCGTGTTGAACGGCCTCGTCGTGATGACGGCGATCCGTCAGCGGATCGAGGAGGGCCTGCCGATCGAGCAATCGGTTCGCGAAGGCATGATGGAACGTGTCCGGGCAGTGCTGATCACGGGCGCCGTGCCGGCTATCGGGTTCATCCCCATGGCCATTGCGACGGGCCGTGGCGCCGAGGTCCAGAAACCGCTCGCGGTTGTGGTCATCGCCGGGCTGATCGTCGCCACGCTCCTCACGCTGTTCGTGCTGCCCGCCATCAGCCGACTGCTGCTCGGTATCCGACGCAAGCCGCACCAGCCCGGCGAATATGAAGGCGAGGATGCGTTCGGACGCGAGTTGCCAGTCTGATCAAAACACCAACCAGGAAGGAACTGCCATGGGCGCAGGTCATGATCACGGAGCGGGCGCCAACACCAAAATGCTCAGCATTGCGCTGGCGCTTACGACCTCGTTCCTCATCGCTGAGGTCGTCGGCTCGTTTGTCTTCAACAGCCTCGCGCTGCTCTCCGATGCCGCACATATGCTCACCGATGTGGTGGCACTTGCCATCGCAATCGCGGCGATCAAGATCGGCCAGCGGCCGGCAGACGATACGCGGACCTTCGGTTACCGGCGCTTTGAGATCTTGGCCGCGGCGTTCAACGCGCTGCTGCTCTTCGCCGTCGCCGGCTACGTCCTGTGGGAGAGTATCGGCCGCTTCATCGAGCCGGAACCGGTCGGCTCCACCGGCATGCTGGTCGTCGCGTCGCTTGGCCTCGTCGTGAACCTCATTTCGATGCGCCTGCTTACTGCAGGCAAGGACAAGAGCCTCAACGTCAAGGGCGCCTATCTCGAAGTGTGGGCCGACATGCTGGGATCGCTGGGGGTCGTGGGGGGCGCCGCCCTGATTATGTTCACCGGCTGGCTCTGGATCGATCCGGTGGTCGCGGTCGGAATCGGCCTATGGGTTCTGCCGAGGACGTGGCTCTTGCTCAAGGACACGACGCACATCCTCCTTGAGGGCGTTCCTGTTCGGCTCAGCATCATCAAGATCCGGGCCGCGATCGCGGAGACGGCGGGCGTGGCTGGCGTCCATGACCTCCACGTCTGGTCGATGACGAGCGACGACAGCAGTCTGACCGTCCATATCGAGCTGGCCGACGGCGCTGATGCTGAAGACGTGCGGATTCGCGTCGCGACGATGTTGGACGAGCGCTTCGAGATCGAGCACGCCACCATTCAAACCGAGCAGGTTCCCTGCGATGACGATGCCAGCATCCACACCTGAGCGTGGAAGCGGGCACGAGGATCGACACTGGTTCCGGCTGCTCGCGATCAGCCTGGCACCATTCGTTCTGGCAGGCTGTGCAGCTCTTACCTCGCCGCTGCCAGCAGCGGGTCCGAACGTTCGACCGTTTCGTATCGCTAACTGGAACTTGGCCTCTTTGACGCAGATCGAGGGCGGCCGCTGCCTTTCGGGGAGCGAAGCCGATTATGCGGCAGCGCGCCGAATGGCGAACGAGCTTGGGGCCGATGTCATTGCCTTTCAGCAGGCGCAGGACGAAGCCGCTGCTGAGCGAATATTCGTGCGTTCTCGGTTTATCGTGATCATGGAAAGGCGTCGTCGCTCGGAGCGAAACTCATGCGTGGACGGCGCAGCCAATGTCGTTGCGCCGCGGGCGGCGGGGATAGCGGTCAGGCGCGGCCTGCCATTCTCGGTCCTGCGCGACTTTTCCGCGCTTCGACTTGGCGATGCTTTTCGCTCGTCGGGAATGGATATCGTGCTGCGACCACATGGGCGGCGACCGTTGCGGTTGCTGTCTCTCAATCTGGGCGTTCCATGTCCGCCACGAGAGCAGATCGGCTCGTGTCTGGCAGGACAACAAGAGGCTGAGGTTATTGGTCGCTGGATGCGGGCAGCGACCCGCGTGCCAGCGCGCTTCCTGATATTGGGCTGGGATCGCCGGTTCGCAGCGTCGCGAGACATTGCTTCGGCGGGCGAGGCTTGGGACGCGCGTCTGACGATTGCGCGCTTGGCGACATTGTCGCGATGCAGAGAGCAGTTACAGGCCGAAGCCCAGTTCGCGATCGATCGCCGTGCCGCGCGCGATCTTCGACCTATGCATGATGCGCCGCTGAATGAACCACCAAGCAACTGCCCCGTCTGGACCGAGATTGGGCTATGAGGGATGTCGAGCCGATCCGCTAAGCAACGTTATGTGAAATGAGGGGCGGCCGGGAGCGCGACGGCCGGTAATGGCCGAAAGGTGCCAGTCCGCTCTCGCGCACGATCACTGGAAAGCAGACGATGCTCGCATTTGGGTAGGGTCACTGACGCAAAGATGATCGAAATGATGCTAGGCTCAGCGAACGCAGCGGTGCCCGCCGATGTGATCGTTCAGCAGTCGGCAACCCCAACCCTTTGGTCGCCGCAGTGATCGGTGCGGCTAGTGCGCCTGCGGTGACCTTGGTCAAGGATTGGCTTGCGGCGGCGTCGCGAGGACCGAGCTTAGAACGGTAGCCAATGTCCGGGCGGTTTTTCGCGCACCAGCGTGTTCTTCCCTTGTTCCGTTAATCATGCGGATGGTATGAAGGGCTCCCCCCAAGCGAGAAGCGAGTCATGGCCGGCCGAAATCAGCACCACATTCCCCAATTCTATCAGCGTGGCTTTGCGGCGAAGTGCAAGGGCAAGCCGAAGGAGATTTGGGTGTATCGGCCTGGCGAGGCAGCCTCGCTGGAGAAGATCGCTGACATTGCCGCCGGATGGGATTTCTATTCCG
>JBFXHW010000362.1:0-3239 GCA_050176605.1 Sphingobium sp.
ACAGGCCCGGTAACCGGTTTTCAATCGCCATCGGGCATCATCAGTCAAAGCGCTTCCGCGTGACACGAACCGAAATCGAATGTGATTTCTGTTCGCGCGACCAGCAGGCATACACACGAGCCGTCCGGAACGGCGGGAATCGAGGTTTTGCATGTGCGGCATTGTGGGAATCGTCGGCCATTCGCCGGTGGCGCCTCTTATCGTGGACGCGTTGAAGCGTCTCGAATATCGCGGCTATGATTCAGCGGGCGTGGCGACCATCGAGCATGGCGAACTCGCCCGGCGGCGCGCCGAGGGCAAGCTCATCAATCTCGAGCGCCGGCTCAACGCCGAGCCGCTCGACGGCACCATCGGCATCGGCCACACGCGCTGGGCGACCCATGGCGTGCCGAACGAGACGAATGCGCATCCGCATTTCTCCGATGATGTCGCCATCGTCCATAACGGCATCATCGAGAATTTTGCCGAACTCCGCACAGAGCTTGAAAAGGACGGCTACACGTTCACTTCGCAGACCGACACCGAAGTCGTGGCGCATCTCGTGTCGCGGGAGCTGCGGCGCGGCGCGCGGCCCGTCGATGCCGCCTTCCGCGCGCTGAAGCGTCTGCGCGGGGCCTTCGCGCTGGCCATCATGTTCAAGGGCGACGACGACCTGATCGTCGGCGCGCGCAACGGCCCGCCGCTCGCGGTCGGCCACGGTGAGGGCGAGATGTTCCTGGGCTCCGACGCGATCGCGCTGGCGCCTTTCACCAATTCCATCACCTATCTCGAAGACGGCGACTGGGCGGTCATCCGCCGCAACCATATCCAGATCTTCGACATGAACGGCGAGCCGGTGCAGCGCGCCCGCAAGCAGTCGATCGGAACGAGTTTTCTGGTCGACAAGGGCAACCACCGACACTTCATGCACAAGGAGATCCACGAGCAGCCGGAAGTGATCTCCCATACGCTCGGCAATTACATCGACTTCACCAACGGCAAGGCCAAGACGCTTGAGCTGCCGTGGGATTTTTCCAAGGTTGACCGACTGGCGCTGTCCGCCTGCGGCACGGCCTATCTCGCCGGTCTGGTGGGCAAATACTGGTTCGAGCGGCTGGCGCGGCTGCCGGTGGACATCGACGTCGCCTCCGAGTTCCGCTACCGCGAAATGCCGCTGTCGAAGAACAGCGCGGCGCTCTTCGTCTCCCAGTCCGGTGAGACGGCGGACACGCTGGCCTCGCTCCGCTACTGCCGCAAGGAAGGCGTGCCGATCGGCGCCATCGTCAATGTGCGCGAATCCACCATGGCGCGCGAGGCGGATGTGACTTTGCCCACGCTTGCAGGGCCGGAGATCGGCGTGGCCTCGACAAAAGCCTTCACCTGCCAGCTTTCGGTGATGGCCGCGCTCGCCATCCGCGCCGGGGTTGAGCGGGGCCATATCTCGGCCGAGGAGGAGCGGAAGCTCGTGCAGCAACTGGCCGAAGCGCCTCGCCTCGCCACGCAGGTCATCAAGCTGGAAGAACAGATCGAGCGTGTCTCGCGCGAGCTCGCGCATCATCGCGACGTGCTCTATCTCGGCCGGGACACCAGCTATCCGCTGGCGCTGGAAGGCGCGCTCAAGCTCAAGGAGTTGTCCTACATCCATGCCGAAGGCTATGCGGCGGGCGAGTTGAAGCATGGCCCGATCGCGTTGATCGACGAGAACATGCCGGTCGTCGTGATCGCGCCTTACGACCGCATCTTCGAGAAGACAGTATCGAACATGCAGGAGGTGGCCGCGCGCGGCGGCAAGATCATCCTCATCACCGACAAGAAGGGTGAGGAGCATTCGACGGTCAAGACACTCGAAACGATCGTCCTGCCCGACGTGCCGGAGATCATCGCGCCGATCCTTTATGCGCTTCCCGTGCAGATGCTCGCTTACTACACCGCCGTCTTCATGGGCACGGATGTCGACCAGCCACGTAATCTGGCGAAATCGGTCACGGTCGAATAAGGCAATCGCCGCGCATCGCTTCGGCTTGCGGTCGGCGTTTGCTTTCTCCGTCTTATTTGATTGTCCAAAGCGTGGCGCGCTGCTCTAATCGGTTGCATCGCACAATCGGGATAAGCATGTCGTCATCACAGGACATATCGGCATGACCCGTCTCAGGAACTATTTCCTGACGGGGATCATCGTCACTGCGCCGCTGGCGATCACGGCCTATCTGGCGTGGACTGTGATCGGCTGGGTAGACGCATGGATGAAGCCTTATATCCCGGCGCGCTACAATCCGGACACCTATCTCGATTTTCCGATTCCCGGCGTCGGCCTCATCTTCGCGTTGCTGATGATCACCTTTATCGGCTTTGTCACGGCGAACTTCGTCGGACGCGCCATAGTCGGCTTTGGCGAGCGCCTGCTCAACCGCATGCCGCTGGTGCGCAATGTCTACAACGGCCTGAAGCAGATGTTCGAAACGGTTCTCGCCAACCGATCCGAACTCTTCAACAAGGTCGCCCTGTTCGAATATCCGCGCAAGGGAAGCTGGTCGATCGTCTTCATCGCCAAGCAGCAGGACACCGAAATCAACCGGGCGCTTTCGAAGCAGCACAGCCGCACCGTGGCCGTGTTCCGCCCGATCACGCCCAACGTCACGACCGGCTACCTGCTGTTTGTGGACGAGCGCGACCTCATCCCTCTCGACATGAGCGTGGAGGACGCGGCCAAGATGCTGATCTCCGCCGGACTGGTCGGTCCGGAGATCGAGGAAAAGACCAGGGCGTTGGTCGATGTCGCCAAGGAACTGCGCAAGAAGGCGGCGGAGTAGGGCTGGAGCGCTGACGTTTCCCTCCTCAGGAAGAGGGATCACCCAGCCCTCAGTAGTCTTACCGCCTCGTCGCGCCCGAACAGATAGAGCAGCAGCCTTATTGCTTGCCCGCGCTCGCCTTGCAGATCCGGGTCGCGTGCCAGCAGCAGTCTCGCATCGTCCCGCGCGATTTCCAGCAGATCCGAATGGTGCTCGATGCGCGCCACCAGAAAGCCGGGCGTGCCGGATTGGCGCGTGCCCAGCAATTCGCCTTCGCCGCGCAGCTTCAGGTCTTCCTCGGCAATGACGAAACCATCTTCGGTATCCCGCATCACAGAAAGCCGTCGTTTCGCCGTTTCGCCGAGCGGGTCCTTGTAGAGCAGCACGCAGGTCGAGGCGCGGTCGCCACGCCCGACGCGGCCCCGCAACTGGTGGAGTTGCGCCAACCCGAAGCGCTCGGCATGCTCGATG
>JBFXHW010000363.1:0-3216 GCA_050176605.1 Sphingobium sp.
ATGCTTACGGCGTGTCCAAGGCCGCCCTCGTCATGCTCACGCAAACGCTTGCTTGCGAATTTGCGCGCCATGGCATTCGCGTCAATGCGGTCGCCCCGGGCCTGGTGGCTGCTCCGATGTTCGATCTCATGAGTCAGGGCGGCGAGCGATTTCCCGAGCTGGTGGCGCGCGTTCCGCTTGGTCGTCTGGCCGAACCTGAGGAAATCGGCAGTAGTGTTGCTTTTCTCTGCTCCGATCTTGCAACCTATATAACTGGCGTCGTCCTTCCTGTGGACGGCGGCTGGTTAGCGTTCGGGGGCGCAGGCAGTGCCTTCGTCGCCGCTTAGCATCAAAGGATATTATCGATGCAACTGACGCAAGGCTTGCGCCGCAACATGGCTCTCTATCGCGGGCGCGTGGCAACGATTTGCGAGGACCGGGTGCAGACCTGGGAAGCGCTTCTCGCCCGCGTCCAGCGGCTGGCCGGCGGATTGATTGCGCTCGGCGCTCGCGAAGACGACAGGGTCGCGATCCTCGATCTCAACAGCGACCGCTATATCGAAGCTTTCTATGCGATCGCCTGGGCCGGATGTGTTTCGGTCCCGTTCAACACCCGTTGGGCGCCGGCGGAGATCGATCATGCTCTGAACGATTCAAGCCCGAAGATCGCGTTCCTCGGGGCGTCATTCGCGAGTCATCGCGAACGCTTTGAAAAAGCAGGTGCGCACGTCATCATGATCGATGATGCGTCCTTCGATCGCTTCGTTGATACGCACGATCCAGTCGACGACAGGTCGCGCGCGGGCGATGCATTGGCGGCGATTTTCTACACCGGCGGGACGACCGGCCGGTCAAAGGGAGTCATGCTGAGCCATACCAATCTGCTGAGCGACTTTTTCCTCGTCCAGGCAGTGTTTCCACACGATCCTGACACCGTCTATCTTCACACGCCACCGATGTTCCACCTGGCGGATGCCGCCAAGATTTTCGGGCTCACGATGCTTGGAGCGACGCACGTCGTCCTGCCTGGCTTTGAGCCGGAGGCGACGATCGACGCGATCGAAAAGCACAAGATTACGGATCTGGTGCTGGTGCCGACGATGATCGGGATGCTGTGCGAAGCGCTTCGGCAGCGGCCTTCGGACGTGTCATCCGTCAAAAATCTCATTTACGGCGCTTCGCCGATCTCGTCCGCTTTGCTCGAAACGGCGATGCGGGCTCTGCCGAACGCCAAATTCTGCCAGGCTTATGGCCAGACAGAACTTTCGCCGGGCGCTACCGTTCTCGACCATGCTGACCATCTTGCCGGCAGGCTGCGCTCTGCGGGCCGCGCGCTTCCCTGCGTTGACGTGCGCGTTGTCGATGAAGAGATGGGAACCCTTCCGGTCGGCGAGGTCGGTGAAGTGGTCGTGCGAGGCCCCAACGTCATGCTTGGCTATTGGCAGCAGCCGGAATTGACGGCGGAAACCATTATCGACGGATGGCTGAAAACAGGAGATGCGGGCTATATTGACCCGGATGGATATCTCTATCTGGTCGATCGCGTTAAGGACATGATCGTTTCCGGTGGCGAGAATGTTTATTCTTCGGAAGTGGAAAATGCGCTTTTGTCACATGCGGATGTGCTCCAATGCGCGGTGATCGGTGTTCCGGATGACCGGTGGGGAGAAAGAGTTCACGCTGTGCTATTTGTGCGCGCGGAATCAGCAGTCTCCGAAGAGCAGTTAATGGCGCACTGCCAGCCGCTAATTGCGAACTACAAGCGGCCGAAGTCATTCGACATCCGCAAGGAGCCGCTTCCGCTGTCAGGTGTCGGCAAGATATTGAAGACCGAGTTGCGAAAGCCCTTCTGGGCGGGAGTCGAGCGTAGCATCGGCTAGATACTGGGCCAATTGTCGCGGCAGCAATATATGTTCTGGATTCAGGGCACGGTGTCCTTATCGTGTCTTTAAGACCAGGCCAACGAGACGCCCGATGATCGAAGACGTTCTGTTCGCGGTTGGGCTAGGTGCGTTCTTCTACGATGATCAGGAAGCGATCCGTCAGGACGCAACGAATAGTGATTTCCTTTATACCGGCCTGCCGCGCACGCCCGGGTTTCGAGCCGTTCGAATCCCTTCCGAGTCTCTGAGCCTCGGGCTCTGCATCGCAAATCGTACCGTGCTGTGGGGCGATATGATGGGAGTTCAGTATTCGGGGGCAGGTGGGCGCGACCCCCTGTTTGATGCAAGCTGCGCTGAAGCCTTCTGTCGCGAGCATGTCACGCCGCGGCTGCGGAGTCTGAAGGTCGACTCATTCCGCGCAGCCTGCCGAGAGGTCCTTGCTCCGGTGCAGGGCCGCCAATTGTCGCGCGCAATCGAGTATGGCGTCAGCCAGGCGCTGCTCAAACTGGTGGCGCATCGGCGGGGGCTAACGATGGCGGAGGTAATCTGCCGGGAGTATGGCTTGCCCGTCATTGCCAGACCCGTTCCGATTTATGCTCAGAGCGGCGATGCGCGTGTCGCAAATGTTGACAAGATGATACTCAAGACGGTCAATATCCTTCCGCACGGCCTGTTTAATTCAAGCTACAAATTCGGACCCGCGGGAGAGGATTTCCGCGCCTTCGCTCGCTATGTTGCCGACCGGATTCGCACGATCGGAGCGCCTGACTACCGCCCCATCCTGCATTTCGACGTCTATGGTCTGATTGGCCTTGAGATCGGCATGAACCCGGAGCTTATAGCGGACTTCATTGCGTCGATTGCTGCGGAGGTCGCGCCGCTGCGGCTGCATGTCGAATGTCCGGCCGACTATGGCGACCGCGCCGCGCAAATCGAACATTATGCGGCGATTGCAACCGCGCTGGCGGCGCGCGGCAGCGATGCCCGGATCGTTGTGGATGAACGATGCAACACGCTGGACGACATTCAGGCCTTCGCTGACGCGGGGATCGGGCAGGGACTGATTGTGCAAATCAAGATGCCGGATGTCGGCAGCGTTGCGGACAGTATCGAGGCTGTGCTGGCATGCAAAGCGAAGGGTGTGGGCGCCTTTCTCGGGGGCAGTTGCACGGAAACGGAAGTTTCCGCAGCAGTTTCCGTGCATGTTGCAGTCGCAACGCAGGCGGATATGATGCTGGCAAAGCCGGGAATGGGCGTTGACGAAGGGCTCACCATCATGGGGAACGAGCAGTCGAGGCTTCTCGCAATGCTTGGTGGAACCGGTCTCTAACTTCGAGCGATCAATTTGGTGCTC
>JBFXHW010000364.1:0-3178 GCA_050176605.1 Sphingobium sp.
CCGGCGCTACGGCGGTGGCGGCGGATATCACGGATGCCGCCAGCCTCGATGCGCTGGCAGCGCATGCCGTGCAGCGCTTCGGACGGCTCGACGGGGCGGTCAACTTTGCCGGTGTGAATTCAAGCGCCCCGATCCTCGAAATCGACGAGCAGTTGCTCATCGATGCCGCGCGGGTCCATTTCGTCGGCACGGCGATGTTCATAAAATCGATGGCGAATGCGATGGACGGCGGAGGCTCCATCGTGACGGCCTCATCGTTGACGGCGCTGCTCGCGCCGCCGGGCCTGGCAGCCTATTCCGCATCCAAGAAAGCAGCCGATCAGGTCGTCCGGGTGGCGGCCAATGAACTCGGCGCCAAGGGAATCCGGGTCAATTCGGTCGCCCCCGGCTTCACGCGCTCGGAAATGACGGAGGGCTATTTCGCCGTACCCACGGTGCAGCCGGCGTTCGAAGCTGAAATTCCACTCGGCCGGCTCGGGACGGTTGAAGACGTCGCGGGCGCGGTGCTCTGGCTTCTGTCCGATCTCTCCAGATCAACGACCGGCCAGGTCATCGACGTGACCTCCGGGCAGTCGCTCCGCCGTACACCGCGACCCGATGAAATGGGCTTTTGAAACGAAGGAAATCCGACTGTCTGGAAGGACTTACGGAAGAGGCATGGACGATCGCAGTTAGCGGATATGACAGGCAATTTCGCCCTGACGATGCGCTACACATCGCATCAAGCCGCGCAGTGACCGGCATGCCATACATACTGATTAGGAGCCAAGGCACATGAAATCCTGCCCAGTAAATCTGTTCGATCCGGAAGTTCAGGAGAACTGGTATCCCGCATATGACGAGTTGAGGGAAAATCAGCCCGTCTACCAAATCCCCGATACGACCATCTATGTGCTTACGCGCTATGAGGATATTGTTCAGGTCGTCCGCGATCTGGAAACATTTTCGAACCAGCCCGAAAACCACGGCGGCGATCTGCTGATCAAGCACCCCGAGGCGCGGGCCTATTATGAGCAGCATGGGCTGGGCAAGGACGTCGGGAAGGGGCGCTGGACGCCCCTCGGCATCGATCCGCCCGAGCACCGGAAGTACCGGCAGCTGATCGACCGCTTTTTCGTGGGCGCGTCGCTCAATCGCGCGCGCCCAATGATTGAAGAGCTTGTGACCAAGCTCCTCGACAATTTCGCGGGGGATGGCGAAGTCGAGTTCGTCAGCGCCTTTGCCGAGCCCCTGCCCGTACAGGTCATCACCCGCATGATCGGGTTCCCGGAAGCAGACATCCCCCAGTTGAAGGCATGGTCGGCGAGCTGGGCCAAACCCTTCGAGCGCGAGCTTTCGCTTGAGCAGGAAATGACGGTCGCGCGGCATGGTGTCGAGTTCCAGAACTACATCAAGGAACAGACCGATCTCAGGCGTGAGCATCCCAGGGACGATATCCTCACGCATCTCGCCTTTGCGCAGTTTGACGATCAGCGTCCGCTGACGGACCATGAGATCGCCTCGATGGTCGATAATCTTTACATTGGCGGCAACGAGACAACCACCTTCGCGCTCACGTCCGGGCTCTGGCTGTTTCTGCGCGTTCCGGAAGTCTATCGGACCCTGCTGGAAAATCCCGAAAAAATAAAAACGGCGGTGGAAGAAAATCTCCGTCTCGAATCACCCACCCAAGGCCTCTACCGGACGGCGGTGAAGGATACCGAGATTGGCGGCGTGGCGATCCCGAAGGGATCGACGATCCATATGCGCTTCGCCGCTGCCAACCGCGACAAGCGCATGTTCCAGCAGCCCGCCTGCCTCGATCTGGAGCGCCGAAACGCGGGCAAGCATCTCGCCTTCAGCATCGGCGAGCACCATTGCCCGGGTTCCGCACTGTCACGGATGGAGCAGCTCGTCTCCTTCGAGCAAATCCTGCGGCGGCTGCCGAACCTGCGGCTTATCGACGAGAAGAATGATTATCGCCACCATCCCGGTTTCGTGCTGCGCGCCTTGCGTGAGCTGCATCTGGGCTTCGATCCCGTGAAAGCGGATGCCCTCGTAGGAGCAAAATGATGACCCAGGCCCAGCGCACCGTCGTTTACGACTATCGTCGCACCTGGCCGGTAAACCCGGACGCGCCCGACGACAGCTACGAAGCGAAGGCGCCATTCATCGATAACGGCTGCGGCCCGATGTCGAAGGAGCGTTATTACTCCACCGAGTGGATGGAAGCGGAGCGCGAGAAGCTGTGGCCCAAGGTCTGGAACTGGGCGATCCGCGAGGAAGATATTCCCGAGCCCGGCGATTTCCGCACCTTCAAGATCGGCAAGGAGATCATCCTGATCGTCCGGGGCGAGGACGAGGTGATCCGCGCCTTCTACAACGTCTGTCCGCATCGCGGGAATCGTCTGGTGATGACCGATCAGGGTGCCTTCGCGGATTGCATCACCTGCCCCTTCCATAGCTGGAAGTTCGATTTCACCGGCGAGAATATCGAGGTGACGGACCGCGAGACGTTCAGGGTCGAAGCGCTCCAGCGCGATCGCCACCTGGAAGAAGTGCGCTGTGAAAGCTGGGACGGTTTCGTGTTCATCAACATGGACAAGGATGCGGCGCCCTTGCGCGAGCATCTCGGCCCGCTGGTCGATCACGCCGTTCCATACAAGCTTGCCGACATGCGGATCATGCGGCGCGTGCGCTCGGTATGGGATGCGAACTGGAAGGTCGGTTTCGACGGTTTCGCCGAAGCCTATCATGTCCACGCGATCCATCCTCAGATCCTGCCGATCTTCGATGATTATCACGCACAGATCGATCTTTATCCCCACGGCATGAGCCGGGCGATCACCAAATTCGCAAGCCCCAGCCCGCGCCTGTCTGACGGGGAACTGAACGCCACGCTGCGTGCGACGATGGAGGAAGTGGGTCTTGATCCGGACGCGTTCAGGGGGGATGTCAGCGAGGTCCGGCCGCTCGTGCAGCGGGCAAAACGCGAACGCGCCGCCAGTATCGGACTGGACTGGTCCGGGTTCCTTGACGGTCAGCTGACCGACGACTGGAATTACGCGATCTTTCCGAACATCCTGCTCGGCCTACATCCCGAAGGCGCCAACCTGCTTTATTTCCGGCCGCATCCCGATGATCCGCGCAAATTCATCTTCGACGTGATCATCCTGATGCATCCACAAAAGGACAAGAG
>JBFXHW010000365.1:0-3162 GCA_050176605.1 Sphingobium sp.
GGCCGGCCGTTGGCATCGGTGATGGCGTGAAGCTTGGTGTTCATGCCGCCCTTGGTGCGGCCGATCAGCCGCCCGAGATCCCCTTTTTAACCCGCAGGCTCGAAGCCGTGCGGTGAGCCTTTAAATAGGTCGCATCGATCATGACCGTCGCTGGTTCGGCACCTTCGGCAGCCAGGCCTTCCATCATGCGAAGGAACACGCCCATATCGCCCCATCGCTTCCACCGGTTGTACAGCGTCTTGTGCGGGCCATACTCCCTGGGCGCATCGCGCCAGCGCAGCCCGTTGCGGTTGACGAACACGATGCCGCTCAGCACCCGCCGATCGTCAACGCGCGGCTTGCCGTGGCTCTTGGGAAAATATGGTGACAGACGCGCCATCTGCTCGTCCGTCAGCCAATACAAATCGCTCATGCTCAGTCTCCTCGCGGAGCCTGAATCATATCGCAGCCTGCCGATCAATGGGTCCTGAGCCTAGCGCGGTGTGGGTACTTGACTCGAGAGGCGGCAGCGTTGAGCGGCGCTGGGAACGCTTACGCTGACGAGGGAATGTTCAGAACGTCCGCTTTCGCCTGATCGCTACCCTTAGCGGACAGTCCAGATTGTCCGACCTTGCAGACCTTCCGCTTGGCTGAAACCCAAGTCCGCTTCCAGCTGTCGAATAGCAGGGTCAGAAGATCGATCTGAAGCGTGCGGCAGATACTTGATCCGGGGCTTTTCCGCGCAGTTCTCCGGATACACCGTGGATACACAGACCGGAAAAATGGTGGGCGGTGACGGGCTCGAACCGCCGACCCTCTCGGTGTAAACGAGATGCTCTACCAACTGAGCTAACCGCCCATCGCGCGAATATCCGCGCATTTAGTGGCTTTCAGCGTGCCGTCAACCACTCGCTTCGCGGAACAGAACGGCACTGAGCGGAACAGAGCAGAGCCAAACGAAACCCAGAGTCCCGACATAGTCCCGAACCGGAAAACCCCTTT
Source organism: Sphingobium sp. (assembly GCA_050176605.1). Taxonomy (GTDB): domain Bacteria; phylum Pseudomonadota; class Alphaproteobacteria; order Sphingomonadales; family Sphingomonadaceae; genus Sphingobium. Next base: position 982 of record JBFXHW010000365.1, read on the forward strand.
TCAGATGGGCAGCGCCGCTTCACCCAGCTCCATGAAATAACGCGCCATTCCATCTGCTGCCGCTTGCGTGAGATCGATAAAGGCCCGGCGCCTGTCCGTCTTGTCTTCCACCCGGGCCAGCAGCCCCGCATCGGTCATCTGGCCAATCCAGCGCAGGGCGGTGGTCGGCGGAACGCCCGAAGCGATGCAAAGGCTGGTGACCGATACACGCACATTTTCCACCCGCGCAGCAGTGAGATCGAGCAGGATATCCCAGGCCGGATCGGCAAACAGATCGCCATCGAAGAAACGCGATCGCAATTGCCGTTGACGGATGATCTGCCGCACCAGCCGCGGATCCGGCAAGGAAGGCGTGAAGACCTGCACAAGGCGCGATGGGTCGCTCGACCCGCTGCCATCCCCTGCAACAGGGGATACCAGCCGCAAGGCCTCACCGGAGGCAGGTTCGAAAGCTCCGTCCAGCCTCCCCAGCCGTTCGGCAATCCGGCTGACCTGCTCCGTCAGACGCAACAGGGTAATCCGGTCTTCCTCCGACAATTCGCGCACACGGCCATCGGAGCGCTTCGCCAGGGCCTGCCCCAGCGCGATCACGCGATCCGCGCGACCGGGATCGACAAGAATATCCGGCTCCGAGCTATCCAGGCAGGCAAATACCTCGTCCAGCACATCAAGGCTGGTGGACACGATCAACCGCGCGCCGGTACGCGATGCGCGAATATCCAGCCGGCAAAGCGCCGCCATGCCCGCCGCATCCAGTTGCGGACAATCGAGCATGACTATTTCGCCGAGCGCACGCGCCTCGCCTTCCAGCAGCGCGTTCAATGGACCACATTCGATCACGCGAAACCCCACACTTTCCGCGTCTTCGCGCATCTGTTCGCGCACATGCGGCCGGTCGGCATGAATGGATACGACAAGCGGAATATCCGCAGGATTACCCGCAACCTCATAGGCGAAATCGGCCCGGATCATGTTCATCTCCTGAACTATTTCGAACATGATGAGAACATAACAGGATTATGTCAAGAATGTTCCATCCATGTTCTCAAGGCCGGATCTCGATAGGCGTACCATCGGCAACAAGCGTCCAGATCTCCTCGATCTGGGCGTTGGAGAGCGCGATGCAGCCGTCAGTCCAGTCGCCGGGCACGCGCTCGCCTTCCGGCCATCCGTTGGGCTGCCCATGGATGAAGATCAGCCCGCCGGGCGAGCGCCCATACTGCGCGGCGAAAGCGCGATCCTGCTGGTTGGGATAGGAAATGTGGAGAGAGAGGTGATAGGAGCTTTGCGGATTGCGGTAATCCAGCACATAGCGCCCCTCAGGGGTGCGCTCATCCCCTTCGAACCGCTTGGGCCCGACGGGGGCGTCGCCGAATTGCAGGCCGCCATAAGTGTGCAGGACAAGTCCTTCCCCATACAGGGCAAGCGTCCGGTCAGACTTGTCGACCAGCACGAAATCCACGCGTACCGGCCTCGGTGCGGACGCCGCAGGAGGCGTGGCAACCGAAGGCGCGCGAGGCGGCGGTGGAGTTGGCGGGCCTGAAACACAAGCCGCCAGCGCCATGGTCAGCGCCACCATCGCAGGGATCTTCCCGGTCATGCCGGGAGGATAGGACGTGTGGAGCCCCGGCTCAATCCATGAACGGATCGCGCACCAGGATCGTATCCTCACGCTCGGGGCTGGTGGAAACCAGCGCCACGGGCGTTTCGATCAGTTCCTGCACGCGCTGGATATACTTGATAGCCTGCGCCGGAAGATCGGCCCAGCTCCGAGCCCCCGCGGTCGTGCCTTCCCAGCCTGCCATTTCTTCGTAGATCGGCTCCACGCGAGCCTGATCGGCGGCGTGGGCGGGAAAATAATCCAGCACTTCGTCGCCAAGCCGGTAGCCGGTGCAGATCCTCACGGTCTCGAACCCGTCCAGCACATCCAGCTTGGTCAGGGCGATGCCGGTCACCCCGCTAATGGCGCAGCTCTGGCGCACCAGCACCGCATCGAACCAGCCGCAGCGGCGCTTGCGCCCGGTCACCGTGCCGAATTCATGCCCCCGTTCGCCAAGGCGCTGGCCGGTTTCATCCTCCAGCTCGGTCGGGAAAGGGCCGGAACCGACGCGGGTCGTATAGGCCTTCACAATGCCCAGAACGAACCCTGTAGAGGACGGACCGAGGCCAGAACCGGACGCA
>JBFXHW010000366.1:0-3155 GCA_050176605.1 Sphingobium sp.
TTAGTCCCAGTATGTGATGGTGTAAGATTGTCATCATCCCAGCGGAGGGAGCTATGGGGCAGGTTCTTCACGGCAGCGCCAAGACCACGCACGTCATACGAGCGGAGCTACAGCGATCGGAGGCTTCGATCGCGAGCCTCGCCAAGCGGTTCGGGATCAACGAAAAGACAGTGCTGAAGTGGCGCGGTCGGCAATCGGTCGAGGACATGCCGATGGGTCCCAAGGAGCGGCGCAGCACCGTGCTGTCGCCTATGGAAGAGGCTGCGATCGTCGCCCTGCGCGTACAAGCTCGGCTGCCGCTCGATGACGTCTACATAGCCTTGAAGGACGTGATCCCCCATCTCACGCGCTCGTCGTTGCACCGCTGCCTGCAACGGCATGGGATCAGCCAGCTACCCAAGGCTGATCGCGAAAAGCCCAAGAAGTTCAAGGCCTACGAAATCGGCTACTTCCATATCGACATCGCCGAACTGCGCTACGCGGGAGGCAAGGCGTACCTGTACGTGGCCGTAGACCGTACCTCGAAGCTGGTTTTCGCACGCATCTACCGCAAGGCAACCAAGCTGGCCGCTGCCGGCTTTCTGAAGGCCCTGATCAAGACGGTGCCTTACAAGATCCACACCGTACTGACCGATAACGGCGTACAGTTCGTCCAGCTGGAGCGAGGTACGAAGTTGACCTTCCCGCACATCTTCGGGCGCGTCTGCTCAGAAGCAGGCATCGAACACCGTCTCACAAAGCCTTACCACCCGTGGACCAACGGACAGGCCGAACGCATGGTGAGGACCATCAAGGAGGCAACCGTGAAGTCGTTCCACTATGCCTCCATCACCGAACTGCGGCGACACGTCCGAGATTGGCTGATCGCCTACAACTTCGCCAAGCAACTCAAAGCGATCAGGTTCCAAACCCCGTACGAGGCTATCGAGGACCTCTGGAAATCCAAGCCGGACATCTTTAACGTTAAGCCAAACCATCACATGCTGGGACTAAACACCTAGTGCATCGGCGCCAGATTTTACGACACAAACGCCAGTTTGATGGTTACCCAGGCGCGACGATAATGGCGACCTTCTATGTTTTCATAGGGTTGAAGTGTCCTTGCGGCACTTGAGAAGCCTCACGCTTTTCTGGCGGCCATATCGAGCGCGACATCGACGATCATGTCCTCCTGACCGCCGACCATCTTCCGTTTGCCCAGTTCGACCAGGATCGCACGTGTATCGACGCCATATTCCGCGCTCGCCTTCTCCGCATGGCGCAGAAAGCTGGAATAGACCCCGGCATAACCCAGCGTCAGCGTCTCGCGGTCAACCCGCACCGGGCGGTCCTGCAGCGGTCGCACCAGTTCTTCTGCCGCATCCATGAGTGCGTAGAGATCGGTGCCATGGTTCCAGCCCATCCGGTCGGCGGCCGCGATGAACACTTCCAGCGGCGCGTTGCCGGCTCCCGCGCCCATGCCGGCCAAGGACGCATCGACCCGGATCGCGCCGCCCTGCACCGCAACGATGCTGTTGGCGACACCCAGCGAAAGATTGTGATGCGCGTGCACGCCCCGCTGCGTTTCCGGCTTCAGCACCCGGTCATAGGCCTGGAGCCGGGCGGCGTAGTCGTCCATCGACATGGCACCGCCGCTGTCGGTGACATAAACGCAATGCGCGCCGTAGCTTTCCATGAGCTTGGCCTGCTGTGCGAGCGCATCCGGCACAGACATGTGGCTCATCATCAGGAAACCCGAGACATCCATGCCAAGACCCCGCGCGAATTCGATATGCTGCTTGGCGACGTCCGCTTCCGTGCAATGGGTTGCGACCCGAACCGAGCGCACGCCCAGCTCATAGGCATGCTTGAGATCGTGGATCGTGCCGATGCCTGGCAGCAGCAGGGTGGTCAGTACGGAATGTTCGAGCACCTCGGCCACCGCGCCGATCCAGTCCCAATCGGTATGCGCGCCGAAGCCATAATTGAAGGAGGAGCCCGACAGCCCGTCGCCGTGCGCCACCTCGATCGCGTCGACCTTCGCCCGGTCGAGCGCCCTGGCGATCGCCTGGACATGGCCCAACCCGTACTGGTGACGGATCGCGTGCATCCCGTCGCGCAGCGTGACATCCTGGATATAGAGCTTGGTGGTGGTCGGATCGAAGCTCATGCCAAGGTTCCTTCATGCATTCTGACCGCCATGCGTTCGGCGGTCCTGAGCGCCGCTGAAGTCATGATGTCGAGATTGCCGGCATAGGCCGGCAGGTAGTGGGCCGCGCCTTCCACTTCGAGGAAGACGGAGACCTTGAGGCCGGTGAATTCGCCATTCATCTCCGGGATGCGCAGCGGCTGGTTCGACCCGATATGCTCGAACTGGACCTCCTGTTTCAGGCGGTAGCCGGGCACATAGGTCTGCACCTCGGCCACCATATCCTTGATTGATTGCGTGATCGCAGCCTGATCGCCGTCCTCGCACAGGCAATAGACCGTATCACGCATGATCAGCGGCGGCTCCGCCGGGTTGAGAACGATAATTGCCTTGCCGCGCATCGCGCCGCCTACATCGACAATCGCCTGGCTGGTGGTTTCGGTGAATTCGTCGATATTGGCGCGCGTGCCCGGCCCGGCGCTCCTGGAGGCGATGGACGCGACGATCTCGCCATAATGTACTTTCGCCACGCGATTGATCGCATGCACGATGGGAATGGTCGCCTGGCCGCCGCAGGTGACCATGTTGACGTTGGTTGCATCGAGATTGGCGCCGCCGTTGACTGACGGAATCGTATAGGGTCCGATGGCGGCCGGCGTCAGGTCGATAACCCGCTTGCCTGCCGCGCGCAGCAGAGAGTCGTGATGTTTATGCGCTCCCGCCGAAGTGGCGTCGAACACGATTTCGATCTCAGAAAAACCTGGCATGGCCATGAGACCTTCGACGCCCTCTGCGGTGATCGGAACGCCCATCCGCTGGGCTCGTTTCAGGCCGTCGGATTCCGGATCGATGCCGACGAATGCGCCCATCTCCAGGGTGTCGGACAGCCTAATGACCTTGATCATCAGATCGGTGCCGATATTGCCCGACCCGATGATCGCGAGTTTCGTCTTCTTGCTCATGCCCTAGCCTTCGTATGTGAACCCGACGGAGCCGTGCCCGCCGAGCGTGGCCTTCACGCTGTCGC
>JBFXHW010000367.1:0-3152 GCA_050176605.1 Sphingobium sp.
CGCGCGTATCGAGTTCTTCGACCTGATATTGCGTGAAATAGCCGACCGACAGCTTGCCGGATGCGTTGCGTTCGCCCTCCATCGGCGGCAGCTGCGCGGCGAGAAGGCGGGCGAGCGTGGTCTTGCCATTGCCGTTGCGGCCGAGCAGCGCGATCCGCTCATCCGGATCGATCCGCAGATTCAATCGCCGCAGCACCGGCGTGTCGTCATATCCGACAGCCGCCATGTCGAGCGTTATCAGCGGCGGCCGCATCTCGGGTGGGCTGGGAAAGGCGAAGGAGAGGCTCGGATCTTCCAGCACGGCGGCGATCGGCTGCATGCGGGCAAGCGCCTTGGCGCGGGACTGCGCCTGCTTGGCGGTGCTCGCACGCGCGCTGTTGCGGGCGATGTAATCCTTCAGCTTTTCGCGCTCGACGGCCTGGCGTTCGCTGGCCGCCTGCAACTGGGCGATGCGCTCGGCGCGCTGCCGCTCGAAGGCGTCATAGCCGCCCGGATAGAGCGTGATCTTGCCCTGCTCGAGGTGCAGGATGTGATCCACGACGTTGTTGAGCAGATCGCGCTCATGGCTGATGACGACGATGGTTGCGCGGTAGCTGCGCAGGAAATCCTCAAGCCACAGCGTCGCTTCGAGATCGAGGTGGTTCGAAGGTTCATCGAGCAGCAGCAGATCGGGCGCGGAGAACAGCAGTGAGGCCAGCGCCACGCGCATCTTCCAGCCGCCGGAATAGCTGTCCAGCGGACGACCCTGCATCTCGTCGTCGAATCCGAGGCCCACCAAAATGCGAGCGGCGCGGGCGGGCGCGGTGTAGGCGTCGATGGCGTTGAGGCGCTCATGAACCTCGCCCAGCCGGTCGGGGTCATGGCAGGTTTCGCTTTCGTGGAGCAAGGCGGCGCGCTCGGTATCGGCCGCAAGCACGGCTTCGATCGGCGTGGTCGTGCCGCTCGGCGCTTCCTGCGCGATATAGCCGATGCGCGTGCCACGCGGCATGTCGATGCCGCCCTCGTCGGGATCGATCTGGCCGATCATCGCCTTCATCAAGGTCGACTTGCCCGCACCGTTGCGGCCGATCAGGCCGACACGGCTGCGCGGCGGCAAAGCCGCTGTCGCGCGATCAAGGATGGTCCGGCCGCCAAGCCGCACTGTAACGCCATTCACATTCAGCATGGGCGGGCCGATAGCAGCACAAACAGGAAATGTCAGGGGTGTGGTTGAACGACGCGATATTATGCATCGTATAGCATGGCGGCTATGGGCTGTTTGCCGACTGTCGGCTTTCGGGTGAAGATGTACGATAGCTGCCGATTTTTTAATGCACGCGGTCACTCCTTTAAGCCATAAAGGCTTCTACGTCGTTGGCGTTCCATGGGAGGGATGATGGGGATTTTGCGTCGCCTTTTTGGTCGAAAATACGTTCCGCTGCCGGACGTCCCGAGCGAGCAAAATGCGTTTGCGGACGAAGGGAAACCCGCAAGCCAAGGCTTTCACACAAGCACAGCTACCGCCGTTGTCTATGATCTAGAGAGTTTGAGGCATCGGCTAAATGATGATGTGGACTGGTGGGCTGATCCAAAAGCCGAAATAGATGAGATAAACCTTCGGAACGTTCTGATAGTCGGGCTTGGTTTCGATGGATTTTATGATGTGGAAATCGTTGAAGAGGGTGGCGGTAGCGAAAGCTATTCCCTGCGGTTTCCAAGCGGAAAGATTTTCATCGGTCCGGGAGAGGTGATGACTGGTGGAGGGGATGAGCCAGACGAAAGTGGCATCGGAATTTTCCTAAACGTCCCCGCAGGGGACTATAGGGTCTGCATCAGTAAGGCCGACGACCGGCTTCGAGTCGGCTTGATCCCCGCTCCTGCCTTTGACAACGTCGTGATCGAGCCAATTACGGTATAACCTGTCCCACTGTGAGCGACCGGTTTCAGGCAGTCAGATCGAAGTTGCGAACATCCACAAATGGGTCGTTAGCAGCCCGCTGAATTAACGCTTCACACTATCAACCCGCAATAATATCGCTTCCCAGCAATAACAGCAGCTTCACATCCATCGCCACGCCCTCGGCGCGCTTCTGATCGACGAAGTTCGCGACCTGATCGAGCGGCACGCGGTGGACGATGATGTTTTCATGGCCGTCGCCGCCGCCTTCGCCGACCTTGGTCAGGCCGCGCGCACGCACGAGGGTGAAGGTCTCGGAGACCATGCCGGGGGAGGAGGCGAAGCGGCCGAGTTTTTCGATGTTCTCGGCGCGGTAGCCGGTTTCCTCCTCAAGTTCGCGCGCCGCCGCGATTTCGATCGCCTCGCCTTCGGTTTCGTCCCCGACAAGGCCCGCCGGAAGTTCGAGGCACTGGGCCTTGAGGGGCACGCGATATTGCTCGACCAGCAGGACATGGCCGTCGTCGATCGCGACGATCACGGCGGCATGAATGCCGCGCGCGCGGCCGACATATTCCCAGCGGCCTTCGCGGCGGGCGACGATGAACTTGCCCTCCCACATCGTCTCGATGGGGTCGTGGGTCATAGTTCGATCAGCCTGTCGGGGAGTTCGTCGGGATCGCGCCCGGTGCGCGGGAAGGTCTCTTCAAGGATCGCGCCGATCTGGGCGATTGCCGATACCATGCCATCGGCGGGTCGGCCGTCCTTGAGCGCGTCGACAAGGCCAGCCATAGCGACGCCCCAGCGTTCGGGCGGGACCTTGGCGTGGATGGCGGCGTCCGCGACGATCTCGGCGCGGTGTTCGGCAAGCGAGAGATAGAGCAGCACGCCGGTGCGTGTCGCGGTGCGGCGCTCGATGCCGGTTTTGAACAAGGCGATGGCGCGGCGACGGACGCGGCGGGCCTTGGTGCTGCCGGGCGTGAGCGCCATGCGGAGCGGACGCCACGCAAGGATCAGGCGGGTGCCGAGGAACTTGGCGGCGGCGGCGAACAGCACGGAAGTGAGCAGTTCGCGCGGTGTCCAGACATGCTGCCAGCCGCCCGCGAGCCGATCGACCATGCCCATGTAGAAATCGGGAAAGCTCGCATAGACGGCGATCGCCAGCAGCATCGCCAGCACCGACCAGTGCAACGCCACGTCATGATAGGCGTCCGAGCTCTCGGCAGCGACAACCATCACCTCGCCATCAGTGCGGCCTTCCGCTTCAGTGACGGCGGCG
>JBFXHW010000368.1:0-3146 GCA_050176605.1 Sphingobium sp.
GTTCGGGCTTCGTAACTTATGCCCGGCCGCGTAGTTTCATGCTTCAGGTGACAGGGACATTCTAGGGTAGACGATAGGCGCGCCGTATTCATGCTATGCGGCGCGCCTTGAGGAATCCGGTTTCGGCCGGTGCCAGGAGGATTGAATGACGGAACGAAAAGTCGCCTTCATCACGGGCGCGGCGCGCGGAATTGGGCGGGCGATTGCGATCGATCTCGCCCGCCATGGTTTCGATCTTGTGCTGACCTCGCGTTCGCTTGAGAAGCCGACATTCGCAAACAAGCCCGGCACATTGCGGGAGGTTGCTGATCGGGTCGAGGCGCTCGGCGCACGGGCGTTGCCACTCGCACTCGATCTATTGGAGCCGGATCAGATCAAGCACGCATGGCAGGAGGCGATCAACACGTTCGGACGCATCGACGTGCTGGTGACGAGCGGCAACTATATCGAGCCGGGGCCGACGGGCACCTATTCCAACAAGTTCGTAGATGTGCCGTGGGACGCTTTCGAACGGCATGTTCGGATCACGGGACTGTCCTGCCTTTATCTGAACCAGCTCGCCGTGAAACAGATGATGCAGCAGAAATCCGGCTACATCGTCAACGTGACCCAGAATGCCAGCTGGCTGAACGATGACGCGCTGGTCGACGGACTTCCGCTGCCGGGCGAAGGGATGCCGGGCATGGCGGTATCAGTGATGCGCGGCATCACTGATCGCATCCCGCGCACCCTGAAACGTGAAGTCGCGCCCTATGGCATCGCGGTGCTGACGTTTGATCCAGGCATGACGATCTCCGTCGACAAGGGGTTGTGGGACGAGGTCGGATTGATCGGCTATCGCCCGGATATTGCCCATTCGGTCGCGGTGCCCGCGCGTGCGTTGACGTATGTCGTGACGTCCGGCGATCCTGCGCGGTTCAATGGCCAACTTGTGATCGCGCAGGATCTGGTACGCCAGGAAAAGTTGCTGAGCGAGGCGGAGATGTTTCCCGATTGGCAGCAGGGGATACAAGACGTGGAAAGCGTGCCGCCACTGCACGCGGCTGCCACAGCCTAACGGAAGTTCGAGATATGGAAGAGCGATACCGGCGCCTTGAAGACCGGCTCGATATCGTCGACCTGCTATCGCGTTTCCACCACGCGGTGGATGCAAAGCACTGGGATGACCTGCGATCAATATTCATCGATGATGCGGTGGCTGAGTATAAGAGTCTAAACGGGATATCGTTGTTCGATCTCGAAGGGCAGTTCACGCCCACAAGCGCGATCATCGACTGGATCAGGAAGGGGCAGGAGCCTTTCCAATATAATGGCGCGCCGACGCATTTCATGACCAACCATCTGGTGACGCTGGACGGAGACAAGGCGCAATCGGCGAGCTACTTCATCGATTTCGATCTTGTGTCGGGCAAGGCAATCGGAACCGGTCAGTATAAATGCCGCCACGTGCGCACGAGCCAGGGCTGGCGCATCGCGCACATGCTGCTTGAGCAAAGACTCTGCGACGATCTGGTCGCGGTGATCGCCGCCCAACGTCAGGGCGCGGCCGGGGCGGCCTGATACGGTCTGGGGCACTGTCATGTCGATTACGCTTTCATATCCCTCGGGCGGGATGCTGGTCACGGGCGGCAGTGGCCGGGTAGGGCGCGGCATCGTTCGCCGTATTGCCGAAGCGGGCGTGCCGCTGGTGTTCACCTATCGTGACAGCAAAGTGTTTTCAGAAGGCTTTGAAGCTGAGCTGCGCGATGCCGGACATGCGGTTCGCGCGATCGCGATGGATATGACCGACGGCGCTTCGATTCAGCGTGCGCTCGATCTGGTCGTCTCGGAATTCGGTGATATTCACGGCGTGGCGTGCGGCGCGGGCGAGGTCGTCCAGTTCAATCGCATTGCCGATTTCTCGATTGAGCAGCTTGAGCGTTTCATCGATCGTGATGCATTGGGATATTATCGGGTTTTCCACGCCGCGATCCCGATGCTGCGCGCACGGGGTGGTGGCTCGATCACGGCCTGCACGACGATCGCTACCCGGCGCGTTGTTGCCTACGACGGGATGTCGCCATTTTCCAAGGGGGCAGTCGATGCTCTGGTCCGTCAGGTTGCGGCGGAGGAGGCGCAGCACGGTATCCGGTGCAACGCCATCGGCATGGGATGGGTGGAGGAGCGCACGGCTGACGAAGCGCGCGCGCAGCATCCCATGCCTGCGAGCGAACCGACGGACGAGGCGGGACGCATCGATGCATTGATGAACCAGTTTTTCGGCATCGCGAAGCTTGGCCGCCCCGTGACACCGAGCGAGGCAGGCGACACCTACGCCTTCTTTGCGTCCGATCAGGCGCGGCATCTGACCGGGCAGTTCGTCTATCTCGACGCAGGAATTCTGCTGTAACGGATGTTACAGGCGGCGCTGCTTCAGTTGAGCGATGGCTCCTGCTGAACGTCTGGCAGCATTCTGCGGCGGAACGTGCTGGGCGCTTCGCTGGCGATTTTCCGGAATGCAGTCGAAAAGCTGCAGGGGTTGCCGAAGCCGACACGGAAAGCGATTTCCTTCATGTGAAGGTCGGTAGTGCTCAGCAGTTCGCACGCCTTTCTAAAGCGAGCCAACTCCACATATTCGTGCACGGTCTGCCCTGTCGATTCGCGAAACGCGCGGCTCAAATGCCGTCGGCTGATTCCGACAAGCCGTGCCAGCTCCTTGAGGTTGAGGCCGGGTGGGGCAGTTTCGATGAAGTCAGAAAGAAGCTTCAATTGTCGCGCCGTCAGGCCGCCCTTTGGCGGTGATCGTTGCGAACGATCGAACGAGTCCAGATGGCGGGTCATGTCGATCATGAGGCTGGTCGTCAGCGAGTCGATTAGCATCATGCTCGCGAAGCCGGGATCGCGGACTTCCTCACCCATTCGTTTGAGCGTCGCGGCAATCCGCCGATCGCGGATGTTGAGCGTCTCGGGCAGCGTCCGCTTGCGGAAAATTGCATCGAATCCGGTGATGCGCCTCGCTGCGGATTCCGCCACCGCGCAACGAACCGCCTGCACCGGCCCACCGGTGGCGCGGATGTGCAGCGCGTGTCCGGCCGGGATCGCAAGAATCCTGCCGATTGCGGAGAAACGGCCATCGTCCGTTCCCGCGTACCGGCCAAGCGAGACGG
>JBFXHW010000369.1:0-3143 GCA_050176605.1 Sphingobium sp.
ACCTCTGGGATTATGATGTGTCCTCGCAGCCGACCCTGTATGACATTCCCGATGGGCATGGCGGGCGCATTCCGGCCTTGATCCAGCCCACCAAGCGAGGTGAAATCTTCGTGTTGGACCGTCGCACCGGCACCCCGATCGCGGCGGTGCAGGAACGGGCGGTTCCCGCCGGTAAGGCGGTGGGTGATCGCACCTCGCCGAGCCAGCCCTATTCAGTGGGCATGCCGACGATCTCCGGCCCCAGGCTCACGGAAGCTGCCATGTGGGGGTTCTCGCCGCTCGATCAGCTATGGTGCAGGATCAGATTTCGCCAGCTGCGCTATGAAGGCGATTTTACCCCGCCGGGTACCGATGCTTCCCTTCTCTATCCTGGCGTATTTGGGGGAATGAACTGGGGCAGCGCCTCGATCGATGAGACCAATGATTATCTGATCGTGAATGACATACGCCTGCCGCAGATCATGGCGTTGGTGCCGCGAGCCGAAGCCGACCGCGACGGCAAGAAAAAGGTTCTGCGGCGTTTCGGTGCCGGCGACGTCAAGCCGGGCCATGGCGGCTTCATGCCTCAGAAGGGCACGCCATATGCTGCGCTTTATTTCAACTTCATGTCGCCGCTCAGGGTTCCGTGCCAGGCACCGCCCTACGGCACCTTGTCGGCGATCAATCTCGAGACGAAGAAGATTGTCTGGCAGGTCCCGATGGGCACGACGCGCGATACGGGTCCGCTGGGAATCAGTATGCACTTTCCCATGCCGGTCGGCCTGCCCACGATCGGCGGATCGCTCGTTACCAAAGCTGGCTTGATCTTCTTTGCGGGTACGCAAGACCGATATCTGCGCGCGATCGACTCCGCGACCGGGCGGGAAATCTGGAAAGCGCGCATGCCCGTGGGCGCGGGCGCCACGCCGATGACCTATATCTCGCCACGCAGCAAAAGGCAGTTTGTTGTCATCGCGGCGAGCGGTTCGCGGGATTCAGCTGTCACCGGCGATCATATCATTGCCTTTGCATTGCCGAAAAAAGATGCGCTTGGGGGCTCCGCGCATTGACCCGCAGGGCGGGGTGGCCATCGGCGGCTGGTTGCTCCGACGGGCGTTCCCACCGGAAAGCTTGATTGACACATTCGTTTATTAATGGTCATATTTGACGAATGCGGGCGCAGTTAAGGCGGTTTTGTCGTGGGAACTAGCGTCGCTGGCAAGGAGAGATTGATGGGCGTTCGAGCTGATATAGAGACCCTCGCGGCCAAGCAGGCGATCACCGAAGTTTTGCATCAATATTGCCGTGGGATGGATCGGATGGATACCGAACTGACGCGGCAATGCTATCATGCCGACGGCATCGATCAGCATACCGGCCAATATTCCGGCTCGGGCTATGGTTGGGCCGAATGGGTGGACCGTCTTCATGGAGCCATGGTCGTCACCCAGCATAAATTGACGAACATTCTTATCGAAGTTTCGGGCAATGACGCCTGGTCCGAGGCGTATTGGTCGGTCATTCTCCGCATACCCCTCGGCGGAAAAGTAATCGATGTCACTGCTGCGGGGCGATATCTTGACTATTTCAGATGTATAGATGGCGTATGGGCGATTCAGCGTCGCCGGACGGTCAATGACTGGCATCGCGCGGATGAGGTCATCAATACGGCTGAGACGTTCGAGGGGCAGACGCTTATGGTCCTTGATCCGTCACTGCCGGCCTTCATCATGAGCCGCGATCGCAGCGATCCCTCGTATGATTTCTTGTCCGGCCACAGGACGGCTTTCGAACCCGTATGACGGGGTAGAACGCTGCAGCCTGTCCGATGGTGAGGGGTGAGCCATCAGCAAAAGGATGAGGTAGCGATCGTGATGCAGCGATCTCGTGCCCACGGTTCAAGCCAGTCGTTCAAACTATCCGGCAAGGCATTTCCCAATCGAAAGCCCTCGTGAGGCCACGATGACATATGACTATGATCTGTTCGTAATCGGGGCCGGCTCGGGCGGTGTCCGCGCGTCCCGCGTCGCCGCCGCTCATGGCGCGAAGGTAGCGGTGGCCGAGGAGCATCGTATCGGCGGCACCTGCGTGATACGCGGCTGCGTGCCGAAGAAAATGCTGGTCTACGGATCGCATTTCGCCGAGGATCTGCACGATGCCAAGCGCTATGGCTGGGATCTGGGCGCGTCGAAGTTCGACTGGAAGACACTGCGCGATAACGTCAATGCCGATGTCGACCGGCTCGAGGCGCTCTACACGAGCACGCTCAACAACAATAAGGTTGAGGTCTTCCGTGAACGGGCGACCATCTCGGGTGCCAATGAGGTGACGCTTGCGAGCAATCGCAAGGTCACCGCCAGATATATCCTCGTCGCAACGGGGGCTTGGCCGGTCGTTCCGAAGGTTCCGGGAGCCGAGCATGGCATCACCTCCAATGAAGTCTTCTGTCTCGATGATTTGCCCAAACGAGTGGTGATCGCGGGCGCGGGTTATATCGCCAATGAGTTTGCTGGCATTTTCCACGCGCTCGGTTCCCAGGTCAGGGTGGTCAACCGATCTGATCAAATCTTGCGCGGCTATGACGAACAGATCCGCGACCGCCTCTTCCAGATATCGACTCAGAAAGGCATCGAGTTCATTTTTAACGCGAACTTCGAGAAGATCGAGAAACGGCAGGATGGATCGCTCCGCATCCATTTCGTCGATCATCCGCAATGCGACGCTGATCTGCTGCTGTTCGCGATCGGTCGTAGCCCCAAGATCGACGGATTGGGCGTGGAAGCGGCCGGTGTCGCGATCGATCATCAGGGCGCGATCATTGTCGACGAGGACAACCGATCGTCGGTCCCGTCAATTTATGCGGTCGGCGACGTCACCAACCGTGTGCAACTTACTCCCGTCGCGATCCGCGAAGGGCAAGCCTTCGCCGACACCCTCTTTGGTAACAAGCCGCACCGCGTCGACTATGCGACAATCCCAAGCGCGGTTTTTTCCAATCCGCCGATGGCAGGCGTCGGCCTCACCGAACGTCAGGCGCGCGAACAACTCGGCATGGTGAAGATCTTCAGCTCGGACTTTCGGCCAATGCGCAATGTGCTTGCGGGCCGACAGGAGCGGGCTCTCTACAAGCTGGTGGTGCATGCTGAAACGGAAGTCGTGCTGGG
>JBFXHW010000370.1:0-3141 GCA_050176605.1 Sphingobium sp.
CGATATGGAACGCACCGAATTGGCGATCCGCGAAACGGTGGAGCAGGCCGAACGCGTCGCCGGCCTTAACATCGAGGATGTCTGGGTTGGATTTTCGGGCGGTAATCTCGTCAGCGATATTGTTTCGGTTGAGCGCAATCTGGGCGGCGACCGGGTTGAGCAGCGCGATATCGACGACCTACTGGATATCGGCTGGCAGAGCATCGATCCGGGCGGCAAGACGGTTATGCACGCCATCCCCGCGCGATACACGATAAACGGGCATGAGGGCGTGAGGCGTCCCGAAGGCATGCACGCGGATCGGCTCGGCGTCGATATCCACGTCGTGCTCGCCGACGGTGCGTCGCTCGCGAACATGGAGATGTGCGTGCGCGGTGCCTATCTCAACGTCAAGGGTATCGTTGCGGCGCCAGCCGCGACTGGCATGGCCTGCCTGACCGAGGAAGAGCGCGATCTCGGTGTGGCGCTGGTGGAACTTGGAGCGGGAGTGACCAACGTCTCGGTCTATGCGGGCGGCGTGCTGGTGGGCATGCACAGCATCGCCATGGGCGCGTCCGACATCACCGACGATATCGCATCGGCCTTCGGCATCCGTCGCAGTCAGGCGGAGCGGGTGAAGTGCTTCTATGGCTCGGCGATGCAGAACCCGCGCGATTTCAGGGAGATGATCGAAATCGTTCCCAATGTTGCCGAGGGCGAACGCAGCGATGGCGGCAAGATCACGCGTGCGGCGCTGGTGTCCGTCATCTGCGAACGGCTGAGCCAGATATTGGCGCAGGTCAACGAGGGCCTGCTCAGTCTGGGCTTCGACAAACCTGCCGGAAAGCAGGTCGTGCTGACAGGTGGCGGGGCGGAAATGAAGGGTATCGCCGATTATGCGCAGGGGGCCCTGGGGCGCACCGTGCGCATCGGAAGGCCGCGCGGTCCGGTCGCCTTGCCCGAGGCACATTCCGGCCCGGCCTTCGCGACTTTGGTGGGTCTCGCGCTTTATGGATATACCGGTCCGACGGACCTCAAGGACCGGAAGAACAGCGGCACTCATGCCCATGGTGGAGGCTTGTCGCAGGGCTGGTGGAGGCGTTTCGTGAGCGCCGTAAAGGCAAGCTATTGATGATAATCTCCGCGCCCATGAAAAAATGGTTAAAAAAGGGGATGAATTGCGATTCCAACTCGTGCATGAAGCAAATGTGAAACATGCCTCTGCGTCGCAGTGGAGGTCGGCAGCAGGGCGGTGTGGGGGCCCCCAGGGAGCAGAGCATATGAGCATCGAAATCGGACCGCCGGTCGTTGATGAACTGAAGCCGCGCATCACCGTCGTCGGTGTGGGCGGTGCGGGCGGCAACGCCATCGCCAACATGATCGCCGCGCAGGTCGAAGGCGTCGATTTCATCGTCGCCAATACCGACGCTCAGGCGCTCAACGCTTCGCCCGCCGAACGGCGCATTCAGCTCGGGCCACGTATCACTGAGGGTCTGGGCGCAGGATCGCGACCTGAAATCGGCCGCGCAGCTGCGGAAGAGACGATCAATTCCGTCGAGGAAGCGCTGGACGGGGTGCACATGTGCTTCATCGCGGCGGGAATGGGCGGCGGCACCGGTACAGGCGCTGCGCCGGTCATCGCGAAGGCGGCGCGCGACAAGGGCATCCTTACGGTCGGCGTTGTCACCAAGCCGTTCACCTTCGAGGGTTCTCGCCGTGCCAAGTCGGCCGACGCGGGCATCGAGGAGCTTCAGAAGCATGTCGATACGCTGATCGTCATCCCGAACCAGAATCTTTTTCTGGTCGCCAACCCCAACACCACCTTCAAGGAGGCCTTCATGATGGCCGATGAGGTGTTGCAGCAGGGCGTTCGCGGCATCACCGACCTGATGGTCATGCCTGGCCTGATCAATCTCGATTTCGCGGACGTGCGTTCCGTGATGGGCGAGATGGGTAAGGCGATGATGGGCACCGGCGAGGCCGATGGAGATGGACGTGCGCTTGCGGCGGCAGAGAAGGCGATTGCCAATCCGTTGCTCGACGGCGTCAGCATGAAAGGCGCAAAGGGCGTCATCGTGTCGATCACCGGCGGCGAGGACATGCGCCTGATGGAAGTGGACGAGGCTGCCAACCATATCCGCGAACTGGTCGATCCCGATGCCAACATCATCTGGGGGTCTGCGTTCAACGAAAGCCTGGATGGAAAGATCCGCGTCTCCGTCGTCGCGACCGGCATCGAAAGCGAGTCCGTGCCGTCCCGGCCGAGCCAGCCCTTCAGCTTTGCCAGCAAGCCTGTGAGTGTTGCTGAGGAAGCATCCGCGCCAGTGGAGCCTGTCGAGGCGGAGGTGGAAACGCCCTCTGCTTCGAGCGAGAGCGAGACGGCAGAGGATGTCATGGATCTGGGAGGGTCGGAAGCGCCCGCGGAAGCCAGCGGGGAGGCGCCTGTCCAACCCGCAGATCTGTCTGGAGCAACTGCGACACCGGCACCGGCTGTGGTCGCGCGGTTCGATGACATCGATGGCGAGGACGAACTGTTGCTGGATTCTGAAGCACAGTCCAAGAGCCCGCTTGTTGAAAAGCCCGCGATCGCTGCGAAGACAGGTGGCGGTACGTTGTTCGAGCGTATGTCGGGTCTGTCGCGCGGTCTCAGCCGGAGCAACGACAGCGAGGATGACGAAGAAGAATCTTCGACCGTCACGAATTTTCCTCAGTTCCTCAACCGGCAGGGAAATCAATAGCATCCGTCGATGGCGGCTTGCCTGCGCGGCCTTGCGCGGGCAAGCCGCCCGATGACGGCCCGGTGGCACCTCCCGCGCCGGAACAAGACAAGCTTCGGGGATGTCCGGATGAAGCCCGCTGAATATCGTGATGCCGCTTGCAGGATCGGCCTGCTGGCGTTCACCTCCATTGTAATCGCCGGTTCGGCTATTCCCCAGGTCGCGATGGCGCAGACAGCTCCACCTCAGCCTGCGCAGACGGGATTGCAGGGAGCCGACGCGGGAGCATCGCTGGCGGCCGCCATGTCGCGTCTGGCGACGGCTCCGCGTGATCTGGATGCCCTGATCGCCGCTGGAGAGGCCGCGCTCCTGCTGGAGGATCCCCGTTCCGCTCTCGGTTTTTTCGGGCGGGGAGACGAGATTTCGCCGAATAATGGCCGCATCA
>JBFXHW010000371.1:0-3101 GCA_050176605.1 Sphingobium sp.
GCCAGGGATTGAACGGGATCAGGTTGACCTTGGCGGGCAGCTTGAACTTCTTGATCAGCCGGACCAGCTCACGCGCATCCTCGTCGCTGTCATTCTTTCCCTTAAGCATCACATATTCGAAGGTGATGCGCCGGGCATTGTTGGCGCCGGGATAGGCGGCGCAGGCTGCGAGCAGTTCCTCGATGCCGAATTTGCGGTTCAGGGGCACGATCTCGTCGCGCACCTCCTTGGTCACCGCGTGCAGCGAAACCGCCAGATTGACGCCGATCTCCTCGCCCGCCCGCGCCATCATCGGCACCACGCCGGACGTGGAAAGGGTGATCCGGCGACGCGACAGGCCGAGGCCGTCGCCGTCCATGACGATCTTCAGCGCGTCGCGGACATTGTCGAAATTGTAGAGCGGCTCGCCCATGCCCATCATCACGATGTTGGACAGCATCCGGCCTTCGGGCTGGCTCGGCCATTCGCCGAGACTGTCGCGGGCGAGCATCACCTGGCCGACGATCTCGCCGGCATGGAGGTTGCGGACGAGGCGCATCGTGCCGGTATAACAAAAGCGGCAGTTGAGGGTGCAGCCGACCTGGCTCGAGACGCAGAGCGTGCCGCGGTCCGCGTCCGGGATGAACACCATCTCATAGTCATGGCCGTCGGGCGTCCTCAGGAGCCATTTGCGGGTGCCGTCGGTCGAGACCTGCTCCAGCACCACCTCCGGCCGGCCGATGCTGAAGCGCTCGGCGAACCAGGCGCGCTGCGGCTTGGCGATGTCGCTCATCGTGTCGAAGCCGATCGCGCCGCGATTGTAGATCTGGTGCCAGAGCTGCTTGGCGCGGAGTTTCGCCTGCTTCTCGTCCAGGCCAGCCTCTGACAGCGCCGCGCGAATCCCGGCCTTCGAAAGCCCGACCAGGTCGACGCGTGCGTCCTCGCCCGCAGGCGCGGGGCGCGGGACCGGGACCGGATCGATCAGGCCGGGAATGGACATCGCCGCTGTCATGACGCGCGCGATGTAGGGCCAGGTTGCTCTTTTTACTAGCGCCGCGGGCGACAGGCCAGAGCGGCGGCGTCGATCGCGGTAGCGGCGCCCCGCAGCTGATAGCCGTCGCGCAGGCGGACGCCGTTGGCGGCCCGCGTCTCGACCACCAGATTGAGCCCGGTGCGCATCGCCGTCAGGATCGCATCGTCGGCGGCGCCGTCGGGTGCCCAGGCGTCGCGACCGCTGCCGACCAGTTGATAGCTCTGTCCGTCGATCCGCAGCAGCACCGCCGATCCGTCCCGCTTTGCCCGGCTCAGCCGGACATGGACCTGCCCGCCCGGCCCCCGCGCCGGCCAGTGGCCGACCGACAGGAAGGCGCGCCAGCCTTCCGGCCGCGGCCCCGCGACCGAGCTCGCGATCGCATAGCAACGGCCCTGATCGCGGAAGGCCGCCCAGCCGCCGAACACCCCGAGCGACTGGCGCTGGGCGGTGGCCGGCGCGGCGAGCGCGGCGGCAAGAACCAGAAAGGCAACGATCCGGGCCATGGCGCACCATCGCCGTGCGACGGGCCGCTTGGCAACCTCTCGCTTTTTCGCGACTATGGGCTGGCGGGCTCTGCCGGGGCCGCTATAAACCTTCGCCCAAGCACAAAATCTTGCCGTCAGGGGTGGCGAATGAAGGCTGTTATCGAACGGGCGACGCTCCTCAAGGGTCTGGGGCACGTCCACAATGTGGTCGAGCGGCGGAACACGATCCCGATCCTTTCCAATGTCAGCCTCGAAGCCGGCGAAGGCGGCGGCCTCCGGCTGATGGCGACCGACCTCGACCTGCAGATCGTCGAGGAGGTTGAGGCGCAGGTCGGCGACCCCGGCGCGACCACCGTTTCCGCCCACACCCTGTTCGATATCGTCCGCAAGCTGCCCGAGGGCAGCCAGGTCGAGCTCGCCGCCGCCGAGGGCCGGATGTCGATCGTCGCCGGCCGTTACCGCTCCAGCCTGCCGACACTGCCCCGCGACGATTTCCCGGTGATCGCCGAGGGCGAGCTGCCGACCCAGTTCGAGCTGCCGGCGGCGACGCTCCGCCAGATCATCGACAAGACGAAGTTTGCGATCTCGACGGAGGAGACTCGCTACTATCTGAACGGCATCTATTTTCATGTGTCGGACGAGGCGCAGCCGGTGCTGAAGGCGGCGGCGACGGACGGCCACCGGCTGGCGCGGGTCACCGTGGCGCGGCCCGACGGAGCGCAGGGCATGCCCGGCGTCATCATTCCGCGCAAATGCGTGACCGAACTGCGCAAGCTGCTCGACGAGATCGACGGCAGCGTCCAGATTTCGCTTTCCGATTCCAAGATCCGCTTCGGCCTCGGCAACGCCGTTCTGACCTCGAAGCTGATCGACGGCACCTTCCCCGATTACACAAGGGTGATCCCGACCGGGAATGACAAGCTGATGAGGATCGATCCCCGCAGCTTCGAGGAGGGCGTCGATCGCGTCTCGACGATCGCCAGTGAGCGGACCCGGGCCGTGAAACTGACGCTGGAGCGAGACAAGGTAACGCTCTCCGTCACCTCGCCGGAAAATGGCACCGCGGCTGAGGAAGTGCCGGCCGATTATGGCGCCGACGGGCTCGAGATCGGCTTCAACGCGCGCTACCTGCTCGACATCCTCGGCCAGATCGAGGGCGATACGGTTGAGGTCCACCTCGCCGACGCCGCCGCACCCACGCTGCTGCGCGAGAATGACAAGGCTCCGGCGCTCTACGTCCTGATGCCGATGCGGGTCTAGCAGAGGGCGGACCGGCCTCTTACATTGACTCGAAAGGGGCGCGCTGATAGGCGCGCGGCCTTTCCGACAAACCGGATTTTCATTGGAGCTGCCGAATGGCGCGCGTCACCGTCGAAGATTGCGTCGACAAGATTCCGAACCGTTTCGACCTCGTCCTTCTTTCCGCCCAGCGGGCGCGGCAGATTTCGGGCGGGGCCGAGCTCACCATCGATCGCGACCGGGACAAGAATCCGGTCGTGGCCTTGCGCGAGGTCGCTGAGGAGACGGTGAAACCGCGCGAGCTTCAGGAAGCGCTGATCAGTGGCCTGCAGAAGGTCCAGGTCGATGACGATGACGTCGCCGAC
>JBFXHW010000372.1:0-3120 GCA_050176605.1 Sphingobium sp.
GTGGCGGGCGCATACGCGGGGGCTCCACCATCAGCCAGCATACCGCGTAGTTTGTTTTCCTGTGGCAAAATGGCGGCTATGTCCGCAAGGGGCTGGAAGCCTGGTTCACGCTTCTGATCGAGGCGATCTGGGGCAAGCGGCGGATCATGGAGGTTTATCTCAACGTTGCGGAGACAGGCATCGGCACCTATGGCGCGAATGCCGGTGCACTTCGTTATTTCAACCACGACGCCACCAGGCTGTCGCGGATGGAGGCGGCCCGGATAGCGGCGGTCCTGCCGTTACCCAAGAAGCGCGCAGCAATAGGTCCGCGCGGCTTCACGCGCAAATATGGCGGCAAGATCGCCTATCGGATGGCCGTCGTCGAGTATCAGAAGCTCGATTCCTGCCTCAAGTAAGACGGGCCATGGACGCACGCTTCGCGCATATCGACTGCTGGATATTCGATCTCGACAACACGCTCTATCCGGCCAGCGCAGATCTGTTCGGACTGATCGATGTTCGCATGGGCGAATATATCGCCCGGCTGCTCGATTGCGATGCCATTGAGGCACGGACCACGCAGAAGCGATATTTCATGGATCACGGAACGACGCTGGCCGGATTGATGCGCCATCATGATGTCGATCCGCACCATTTCCTCGACTATGTCCACGACATAACGCTGGACCGCCTGACTCGGGACACGGGCCTTGCGGCCCATATCGACGCACTACCCGGCCGCAAGATGATCTTCACCAATGGCGACGTGCCCTATGCAAAAAGAGTACTGGAACGGCTTGGGCTCGACACCCATTTCGAGTTCATCCACGACATCCACGCCTGCGGATATCGCCCCAAGCCCGATCCGCACGGATATGCGATGCTGCGCGACGATCACGGGATTGACCTTGCGCGCGCTGCCTTCTTCGAGGATATGGCCCGCAACCTGAAGCCCGCCAAGGCGCTCGGCATGACGACGATCTGGCTCAACAACGGATCGGAAAGCGGTCATGTCGGCGCGCATCCGGACTTCATAGACCATGAGATCGCGCATCTCGCGCCGTTTCTCGCCGACCTGCTGGGAGCATGACATGACCGACACCGCCGACCTGATCGCCACAATCGACGCCGCATGGGAAGACCGCGCCAATGTCTCCAGCGCCACCCAGGGCGAGGTGCGCGACGCCGTCGACACGGCGCTGGCGATGCTGGATTCGGGAGAAGGCCGCGTCGCGGAACCGGCCGGAGACGGCTGGCAGGTGAACCAGTGGCTAAAAAAGGCTGTGTTGCTTTCCTTCCGCCTCAACGACAATTGCATCGTGGAAGGCGGCCCCGACGGCGCGCGCTGGTGGGACAAGGTGCCGAGCAAGTTTGTCGATCGCCGCGAAAGCTGGTTCCGCGAGGCGGGCTTCCGGGCCGTCCCGGGAAGCATCGTGCGCGCGGGCAGCTTCATCGCGAAAAATGTCGTGCTGATGCCCAGCTTCGTCAATATCGGCGCCTATGTCGATGAAGGGACGATGGTGGACACCTGGGTGACCGTGGGCAGTTGCGCGCAGATCGGCAAGAACGTGCACCTTTCAGGAGGCGTCGGCATTGGCGGGGTACTCGAACCGCTTCAGGCAGACCCCGTCATAATCGAGGATGACTGTTTTATCGGCGCACGCTCTGAAGTGGTCGAGGGAGTGCGCGTGGGCCGCGGCGCGGTTTTGTCGATGGGCGTCTTCCTGTCGGCGACGTCGAAAATCGTCGACCGGACGACCGGCGAAACATTCATCGGCGAAGTTCCGCCCTATTCCGTGGTCGTGCCGGGATCGCTTCCGGGCAAGCCACTGCCGGACGGGTCGCCTGGGCCCAATCTCGCCTGCGCCGTGATCGTCAAGCGCGTGGACGCGCAAACCCGCGCGAAGACCGCCATAAACGACCTTTTGAGGGACTGAACTGCGTTATTTTCGGGATTCACCCATGTGTTTCCTTATCGAACGTTAACCGAAAAAGCGCCTTATTTGAGAATATTAGACCTTGCGATCCATTCGCAGCCATGACATCGAAACCGCAGCGACAGGCATCCAACCCCACTCGGATGACGAGTCGCTGGGTCGCCTCTGGCGGCCCGCCTGGACCGGATATGGTGAACCCCACAGCAGCCATGTCCGGTCCGGGCGAAACGGACTGAACCGGATCAGCAGTAGGGCAAACAGCTTGGATTCATCGCCATGCGCCCCTACATGCTGACCGATGCCTCCCGACATGCCGACCCCCGAACAGCCGACACCGCCCATGGGCGCGACGCTGCGCCGGTTCATGGTCTATCTATGGCCCGCCGATGCGCCGGCATTGCGCGCGCGTGTCGTGCTGGCCATGTTACTCGTGCTGGCCGCAAAGGGCATAACCCTCGTGATGCCCTTTGCGTACAAGGGCGTTGTCGACCGGATGGTGCCAGGGCTTCAGGGCGAGGCCGGACTCGCGATTGCACTGGTGGCTGCCTATGCCGGCGCTCGCTTCGGCGGCGTGTTGTTCGACAATCTCCGTAACATCGTCTTTGAAAGCGTCGGTCAGGAAGCCACCCGCCATCTGGCCGAGCATGTCTTCATCCATCTTCACCGTCTCTCGCTGCGTTTCCACCTCAATCGCAAGACTGGTGCGGTAACCAAGATCATCGAACGCGGAACCAAGAGCATCGATACCATGCTCTACTTCCTGCTGTTCAACATCGCACCAACCATCATCGAGCTGACGGCTGTCTGCGTCATCTTTTTCGTGAAGTTCGGCTGGGGCCTCGTGGCTGCGACGCTGGCGATGGTCGCGCTCTACATATGGTTTACGCGGACCGTGACCGAGTGGCGTAACCAGTTGCGCCGCGACATGGTCGACCTCGATACCGATGCCGTTGCCCATGCGGTCGACAGTCTGCTCAACTTCGAGACCGTGAAATATTTCGGGGCCGAGGACCGCGAAGCAGCGCGATACGGTGCTGCGATGCGCAGCTACGCCAATGCGGCGATCAAGTCGGAAAACAGCCTCGCGGCGTTGAATATCGGCCAGTCTCTTATAACCAACCTGATCATGGGCGGAGCAATGGCCTACACTGTCTGGGGCTGGAGTACGGGGCGCTTCACCACAGGCGAGGTGGTTCTTGTC
>JBFXHW010000373.1:0-3119 GCA_050176605.1 Sphingobium sp.
TGCGCCCGATCAAGGCAACCCGTGGCTCCCTGCGTTGCGCACTGACGACCGCGCAGCTCCGGTTCGACGCGCGCTGTCGTGCACTGTCCGACGGCGGCGACAATCCCGTCCTTCACGCCATCAAGGCCATCGCAGGCTGCCAGCGTGGCACTGCTCACCAGTTTGAATTGCTCATCCGAAAACAGGGTTCGCAATCCCTCGACCGTCGGCTTCTCACCGCGCGCTGACAAGATTCCCGCTAGCGCCTGCGTGTCCCATGCCTCAGCCACGGCAGCGCGCGGCAACGACATGCCCGGAGCCATGGCTACGATCCCGTCGAAGGCATCGGGATAGCGCTGGGCAAAAGCCATCCCCTCCTGCCCGCCCTTGGAACAGCCCCAGAAAAGATTGGTCTCGCTTTTCCGGCCATAGAATGTGGTGACGATGTACTGGCCAAGATCGTAGGTCGGTTTAAGGCTGGCATGACCATAGTCGGCCCGGGCCCGCGGATCGTGGCCGAAAACCATCTGTCCGCCATCGGCCGGCACATTGTTGCGATCATTGTCATGCCCGCTGTCCTGGGCGATCACGGCATAGCCGCGCGCAAGCGCCGGAGTATTGCCGGTGCCGTTCCGCCCGGTAGCATCGCGGATCACGCCATTGGAGCCGCCGCCGCCTTCGAACAGGAAGCGTCCGTTCCAGTCGAGCGGCAAACGCATGCGGAAGCCGGTCCGGTATGGGCCGCCGACAACACCTTTATGCTCGCCGTAATAGCCCTCGACCAGGCAATGGGGCGGCAGTGGCGTTTGCGCATCTGGGCCTGTTCCCCCGACAGTGGCGCCTTCTTGCCAGTCACTGGTCACGATGACGAGATCGTCGACCGGCGCGCCTGCCGCCAACGTGGCCCCGAGGGCGCTGCATTGATTCGAGAACGAGCCAGCACTTCTTCCAGTTTCGGGCGAGGGCGCCCCAATCCCGGCACAAGCGGGGAGCAAGAGGGCCAGAGTAGCTGGACCAATGACTTTGAGACGGGTCATTTATCTTCCATTCCCGTTCTCGCTGCACATCGACTGATCACGGTTGTGATGATTTCGTTTCGACGGGCGCTCATCTGGTCGGGCGAGTGGGCGTCAAGTTCGAAGACATGGCCAAAAGTATGAACATTGGCGATGTAATGGAAGCACAGGGCACTCACGGTCAGATGTATCTGCAACGGGTCCAACCCTCGGCGCAACGTGCCCTCCGTCGCTCCCCGATCCAGTATGCCCCGCAGCGTATCCAGGGCCAGCTCACGCTGTTCAAAGCTATCGATCGAGCGGATCTGTTGACCCCGATTGATGTTTTCCGCCATGATAATGCGGACGATCTGCGGACGGCTGGCATGTACGTCGAACGTGGCACCCACCAGCGCAGAGAGAGCCTCGAGCGCTGGCAGGCGACCGTAGTCTACCGAACCTTCAGCGATGCGAAACTCCTCGTATGCCCGCTCAAGGACCGCCCGATACAGCCCATCTTTGCTGCCAAAATGGTAGTAGATCATGTGTTTGCTGGTCGCGGTACGCGCGGCGATTTCCTCGACCCTGGCGCCAGCCAGACCTTTCTCTGCAAATTCGTCGGTAGCGGCGACTATGAGCTCACTCTGCGTTGCCGAGGCATCGCGCTTGCGCCGTTCTTTTGTCCCTGCCTGTGCTGCGCGCATCACCATCCCGCCAGTTTGTTTTGTGGAGCGTTCATAGCCAGAGATCCTGCGATCACGCAATAACATTCCAACCAGTATGTTCGTTATTGACCGGACAAACCGGTACGTATAATAACTCGATCATCGACCTCTGTGGAAAGCGAGGCGGTCTGAAGGAGGATGTCATGATTGCGTTCAGCACTTATTGCGCGGCAACTTTCCCGCTCCGGATCACCGCATGAGCCTGACGGGCGCACCCTCCCTGCCTGTCGACACCGCTGCCTGGAAGCCCCTGCAGGTCATTGCGGTCGGCCTCTGCTTCCTGCTCAACATGCTCGACGGCGCAGACCTGCTGGTCATGTCCTTCGTCGCGCCTGTGCTGTCCGATGAATGGGGGATTGAGCCCGCGAATCTTGGTGTGATTTTCAGCGCCAGCCTTGCCGGTATGGCAGGGGGTTGTCTGTTCATTGCGCCGCTGGCTGACCGTTTCGGCCGTCGCTCGCTGATCATCTCCGCCCTTGCTGTTGTGGCCGTCTCGATGGTGGCGTCCTCTCAGGTCGACACTGTCGAAGCGATGATCTTTGCACGGTTCGTGGTTGGTCTGGGTGTCGGCACCATCGGTGTCACCATGACGGCCATGGCCTCCGAATTTGCGCCTCCGCGCTATCAGGATTTTGCCGTCGGCTTCGTGCAGGCGGGCTGGCCATTCGGTTCGATCATCACTGCCTTCCTGACGGTGGCGCTGCTGCCCGATCACGGATGGCGCACGGTCCTGCTGGCGATCGGCGTACTCAGCCTCGCGCTGCTGATTGTCGCTCTGGTGGTGATGCCGGAGTCGATCGATTTCCTGCTGCGCCGCCAGCCCGCCAAGGCGCTGGACCGGGCCAACAAGCTTCGCGCACGGTTGGATCACGAGCCGTTGGACGCCTTGCCGTTCAAGCCGGGAGCCGCGAGCAGAACCAGCTTGCTGCGCCTCTTCGACGAAGGCCGCCTGCGTTCAGGCGTGATCCTCTGGATCGCCGTCGCCCTCGGCTACTTCGTCCTCTACTTCGTGATCAATTGGATCCCGGAACTGACGACGCGGGCGGGACTTCCTCTCGATCAGGCAATCTACGCCGGGGCGACTTACAACCTGGGCGCCTTCCTCGGCACGAGCTTGATGGGCTGGCTCGCCGTTCGCTTTGCCTTGCCGCGCGTCATCGCATTGTTCTTCTTTGCTGCCGCTTTAGCGATGCTGATCTTCGGCAACCTGTCGATGCCACTCGTACTGACGCTGCTTGCGGCGCTGGCGGTTGGCGTCACGGTACAGGGAGGCTTCAACGGCTTCTGGGCCTTGTCCGCGCGCTTCTATCCGACCGAGATTCGCAGCACTGGGATCGGCTGGTCGATGGGGGTAGGCCGCATCGGCGCCGTGCTTGGTCCGCTGGTGGGCGGCTTTCTGGTCGGGGCCGATCTTCCCGTG
>JBFXHW010000374.1:0-3111 GCA_050176605.1 Sphingobium sp.
GCGGAACTGACCCTTCCAGTTGCCCTTCGACGATGCTGACCGCCTTGCCTGCATCGCGTTCCGCCTCCGTTTCCCCCACGCAGACGATTGCCGTCAGACCTGCCGCAATCACCGCTTCCGCCTTGGCGCGAACCAGCGCGTCGCTCTCACCTTGATCGGTTCGGCGCTCACTGTGGCCGACGATTACCAATGAGGCTCCGGCTTCCTTGACCATCGCAGCCGAGATACATCCCGTGTGCGCGCCCTTTTCCGCCTGGTGACAATCCTGCGCGCCGATTGCCAGCCCCGGCTGACGCTGGAGCGCCGGCGCGATAAGCGTAAAGGGTGGACAGATCGCGACGTCCACGATCGCGTTGGCCGTCGCTGCAGCCTTGATCGCGTCCAGTTCGGCAAGACTGCCGAGCGATCCGTTCATCTTCCAATTGCCTGCCACCAATTTGCGTAAAGCCACGATGTCCGTCCTTTCCTTTGCCAACGCTCCTAACCGCGCGGCGCTTGAAGGCGCAAGCCCGCGCCTCTATGGCAGAGCCATCCGACCGGCATGAGGTATTAAAAGCAGAATGATAAGTTTCTTCCGCCGCGCTCTTTCGTCCTGGCTCGTGCTCGGGCTGCTGGGGCTTGTGCTGATCGCCTTCATCATCACGGGCATAGGCACGCCCAACGCCTTTGGCGGCGGAAGCGCAACCGGTGATACGGTCGCAACAGTCGGCAAGCGGCGACTGACCTCCGCCGAGACCATCCAGCGCGCTCAGATCGCCGTGCAGGGCATGCAACAGCAACAGCCCGAAATGACCATGGCCAACTTTGTCGGCCAGGGCGGCATCGACAGTCTCGTGCGGCAGCTGGTCGAGGCGCGCGCGATTGAACA
This sequence comes from Sphingobium sp., assembly GCA_050176605.1. GTDB lineage: Bacteria > Pseudomonadota > Alphaproteobacteria > Sphingomonadales > Sphingomonadaceae > Sphingobium. The sequence continues at coordinate 869 of JBFXHW010000374.1, forward strand.
ATGGGCGAACGAACACGGCATCGTGGCGAGCAAAAGGCTCGTGGACGGTGAAATCGCGAGCATTCCAGCATTCCGTGGCCTGAGCGGCAAGTTCGACGAGACCACCTATCGCAATCTGCTCGCCCAGCAGCGCATCACCGAAGCACAGTTCCGTAACGACATTACCAGCGACGTCATCCGCCGGCAGGTGCTCGTTCCTGTCTCGGGCAGCGCCCGCGCGGCGGAATCGCTGGTCCTGCCCTATGCGTCGCTCATGCTCGAAAGCCGCAAAGGCCTTATCGGCATCGTCCCGAGCGAACTGATGCCCGCGGCAAGCGCCCCGTCCGATGCCGAACTTCGGGCTTGGTACGACAAGAATCTGGCGCGCTATACCGTCCCCGAACGGCGCGTGATCCGTTATGCGTTGATCGCAAAGGAGCAGCTCAAGGCTCAACCACAGGTTACGGATCAGGACATCCGCGCTTTCTATAACGCCAACGCCGCCGAATATGCGGCCAAGGAACAGCGCACATTCTCGCAGGTCATCCTGCCTGACGAAGCAGCGGCAAAAGCGTTCGCCGAAAAGCTGAAAAACGGAAAGAGCTTCGCCGAAGCCGCCAAGGAAGCTGGATTCGCCCCCGGCGACACCGCGCTCGGCCAACGCACACAGGCTGAACTGGCTGAACTGGCCTCGCCGGAGGTTGCACGAGCCGCCTTTGCAGCCGGTGATGACGGGACGACAGCTCCGGTCAAGAGCGCGCTCGGCTGGCACATACTGCATGTCGATGGCATAAGCAGAGTGGCCGCCCAGCCGCTCTCCGAGGTCCGTGACAGCATCGCGGAATCGCTGCTGAAGCAGAAGACCGACGAAGCAATCGCCAATCTGATCGCTGAAGTGGAAGATCAGATCGCGGATGGGTCGACCTTCGCTGACGTGGTGAAGGATCGCGGCCTGACCACGGTGACGACCCCGCCGATCCTGTCGAGTGGCGCAGCGCCCGACAATGAAGACTGGCAGGCGTCGCCCGAATTGGCGGTCCTGCTGAAAGCCGCATTCGCCGCTTCACCGGAGGACGATCCCACCGTGGAAACGATCGGCAACGGCCAGCTGCATGCCTTGCTCAAGATCGATCGCGTCGTGCCGGCCGCCCCGGCACCGCTGGCGCAAATCAAGGATCGGGTGACGAACGACCTGATGGTCGATCGCGCTTCCGCGCGTGCAAAGGCTGTCGCCACCTCCATCATCGCCAAGGTGAATGGAGGGATTCCGCTGGAGAAGGCGATCTCGGAGGCTGAAATCAGGTTACCACCGCCGCAGCCGGTGGGAGGGCGGCAGATCGATCTGGTTCAAAACGGACAACAGGTTCCGCCTCCGCTGGCGCTGCTGTTCAGCCTGAAAGCCGGACAAACCAGGCCGCTTGAAGCACCCGACAAGAAAGGCTGGTTCATCGTCCATCTCGACAGCATCGCGGAAGGCGATGCCTCGGACGCGCCGGGGTTAGTACAGTCCACCCAGGCCGAGTTCAGCCGCATGCTGGCCGAAGAAATGCAGCAGCAGTTCGCGGCCGCGATCGTCGAATCCGTCGGCGTGGAACGGAACGCAAGCGCCATAACCAAGATCAAGCGCGAACTCAGAGGCGCCGGAAGCCAGTGACCTCGACGGTAACGGACGATCAGGCGGTCGCGACGCTCGCGGCGGGCAGACCGGCGCTGGTGTGGCGTCAGCAGATCGCCGACATGGACACGCCGGTCGCAGCGGCGCTCAAGCTGATTGAACCCGGCCGCGGGGATTTTCTCCTCGAATCCGTGGAAGGCGGCGCAACACGCGGGCGCTATACGCTGCTTGGCCTAGCGCCGGATCTCGTGTTCCGCGCGAAAGGTAATGTGGCGGAGATCAATGCGCGCTGGACGGAGGACCGTGAAGCGTTCGCGGCCTGCGACAAGGAACCGCTGGCGGCACTTCGAACGCTCGTCGAGAGCTGCCGCATGGACATGCCCGCCGGGCTTCCATCGGCCCTCGCCTGCCTGGTGGGTTACTTCGCCTACGAGACGTTCGGACTGGTCGAAAAGCTGCCGAGACCTGAAGCCAACCCGCTGGGATTGCCGGACATGCTGTTCGTGCGTCCGACCGTCATTCTGATCTTCGATCGGCTGGCTGACACATTGTTTCTCATAGCGCCGGTCTGGCCGACATCGGAAAATCCCGACGATATCGTCGCTGCCGCGATCGAGAAAATCGAGACCGCTGCCGCCCGGCTCGCAGC